>JAFGLS010000185.1 GCA_016927935.1 Syntrophaceae bacterium | reverse complement strand
TTCTGCGCCTTACCGACAACTTAACCCGCCCCCGGGGGGCAGTTCTCATCGCTCAAAGGGGGGACATTAACACCGCTGCTAACAATTGAATCCCATACTTTCAAGTGCGTAATTCACACACAAGAATGTGCCTTGTGATGAATCAGCTAAAGTGTAGTCAAAATCAAATAGAATTGTCGTGATCGGCATTTTTCTCTTTTAAATAACGAGTACTTCGAATTTGGAACCAATACTCAAGATGATTGTAAAAAATCATCGGCAGTATCGTAATACTCGTCGAATATAAAATAGAGTGTTTCAGGTTTTTCCGGTTTCCCTATTAATATGAGTTTTTTCTTTAAGCCAAAGGCAATCCCGGCTTCAATATGAGCCGATGTCCCAGCTGGAAGTAACAATATCACTTTATTTGCGTTTCTGAGTCCATTAAGGTCCCGCTCATAGTGATAACGATGCACTGGATCATTGAGAAAATCTGGATGTTCCTCAAGTAAAGTCATTTGTTCTTCAAAAGGAGCATCTGGATTATCTGGATAAGCGGGTTTATCCGTGAAGTCATAGCATGTTTTTCCTTTACTTCGAATTGCTGTGATGAGTTCACGCACATTCTGAGCGTTCCTATATTTTCCAATTATTGTGTAATCTGTCATATGACCTCAATTATGTCAGATTAGGTGACGCTGTTAACTAATTAACTTAATTGCATAGTTCTCAAATAAGTTTATAAGTTAACAGCGTCACATTCATTCGATGGTGCGGACCCGCATGCCAGGTGGTGTGGGGACTGGGGGAGAAAAACCCCCGGTTACCCGATTACCCGATTTATCTGCTTTTCAAGTAACTCTTCAGGTCACGATAGTAATTTTCGTGAGACCCAATCATAATCAGCTCTAAATCTACGCCGCTTTTCCTATATGAAAGCAGGTATAAATTTGTCTTAAGTTTGAATTTATGTACGAAAACGCCCTTTAAATCTCCCTTTTTCTCTTCACCAATATTTAGGTTTTCGGCAATATTTCTTACTTCGCGATCTAAGGCGTCTTTTTCGCCCTTAGACATCTTCTTTATTTTTTTTTCGAAGAGTCTTGATTGATAGATTTTCATAGCAGTCTATCCGAACTTGTATTCAGTTTTTTCGCCCTGATCTAATTCATCAAGCCCGACTAAGATTTCTTTGATTAGAGAATAGGGCAAATCTGGATTCTCCTCGGCGCATTTTCCCATGCGAGCCCAATGCTCAATCTGACCAGCTAGAGACCTATGATCAATTCTGCTAAATCGTTTTGCCTCATCGACAAGTTCTTCTGATATTCTTACCGCTGTAGCCATAGCTCTTTCTCCTTAATGCAAGATAACTGCCTTATAACGCAATATGTTGCATTATGCAATCATTAGTTGCATATTTCGTGGGTATCGAAAAAATCACCCGGAGCGTAGCGATCGGCTGGATTAACCTTGATAAGTGTTTTTTAAGTTTTTCAAGTTTTCTTTTCGCCTAATTGGAGTTAAATAACCAATAGCAATACTTGCCAATGCAATAAATGGCCAAAAGATAGAAGCTCTTTTCATGCCTTCTAAATTATAAGTCATAAGCTCTTTTGATCTATCCATTTTTCTCTGAAATATAAAGGGGACGGTTCTATATTCTAAGCACCAAAAATTGAACCGTCCCCTTATCCCCTCCTTCTGAATGTGTCGTAATTCATCATCCCCCTTTTTCCCTCTTACCGTTGTTTTGGATTATTTTTTAGATACACATTAATATCTTTATCCAACGCACGCCCATCAAATTGCCACAGTCCCATTCCTCCCTTTTGCAACAGGAATTGAAATGGATGATTATCATCAAAATGCTTCCAGTAATCGCATTCTAAGCGGAGATTGAGTTTTGGAAGTCCTTTTTCGACCGGCTCAAAAATACCTTCTTTCGTCATGCGGTATTCGTACGTCTGCATGGGTTTTGCCGCCATTGCCGTATCAATTCTTTTTATCAGGGGTACAGCGGTGGCCTGAAGTGAAAAACAAAACAACATAGCAAGCACAAGCGTCTCACGCGCCGGCACGGAAAACCGTATCATGAATTTATAAAAAACAATGCCAAAAGGAATTATTATTGTTATCGGCAATACAAAAGACCATAAACTACTCTTAGAATAGCCAACGACTTCTAACGGGTTGATAAAAAGTCCGTCGGCAATGGCATACACAAACAAAAGTGCTATCAAAAAAAGTGCCGAGAGAGACGCGGCATTCTTTTCCAGCGCAAATTCCTTCGTTCCGGGAAACTGCGCATACTGTCCGGCGATATTACGATAGATTTCCGCCGTTTGATGACGGGAAGGCAATGCGTTCATCCCTGTGTAAGAGGAGATAAGGATACGCGACTCACCCTCGTATATTGCAAACCATTGCAGGTTGGAATCACGCATAAATTGATTGCCGATCCATTCAGTACGCAGGTTTAGGCGATTAAATTGGCGAGTAAACCGTTCTCCTTTGAGATTGACCGAGTACAAGGATACCATGTCAGACGTAAGAACCAGGATGCCGGCATCTTTTGATGGTGTCATTTTGAACCAGCGGCTACGTTCCTGATCGTTGCTGATCCAGACTTGCGTACGGACTTCTCCTTTTTCCAAAGGAATTTGAAGTTGCAATGTTTCCAGGAGACGTGCAAACAAACGGAACTGCCTCAATAAAAAGAAACCAAAAACAAGAACGGGCAAAACAATTATTATTGCACCTAAAATTAACAACATTTGTGCCAATGGTTCCATGCAACCATCCTTATGAAAGTGTAGTCAGGTATTTTCAGAATGTTTCTGGGTATAAAGGGGACGATTCTATATTC
The DNA here is from genome assembly GCA_016927935.1 of Syntrophaceae bacterium. GTDB lineage: Bacteria > Desulfobacterota > Syntrophia > Syntrophales > Smithellaceae > Smithella. Next base: position 938 of record JAFGLS010000185.1, on the reverse strand, counting down.
TAAGCACCAAAAAATAGAACCGTCCCGTTTTCCATCCTCACCGATTGGCTACACGCACTTGTTGGGCAGCTTTTTTTATTCCTTTTTCGGTCTTTGTACTTCGTCGTTAGTTTGCACAAGCGAAAACCCCATGTTGTCCGTTGCCTCCGCCATAAGCTTTTCAGCCGAATCCGTGAAGCGACCCATGAGTCTGGTTGTGTCTTTTAGGATTTCCTTGTAGCGGTTCTTTATGCTCTCGTCGGACTCGTTGTCGGCTGGCTGCAGAAGATAATTCACGACAGCTTCATCAGCCAACCCGAAATACATTTCACCGGAAGCCTTCCCCTTCCCAGATGCGAACTTGTAAACAGGAAGTTCAAAATGGTCAAAGGCCTCTTTCGCAACGTTTCGGTCGAAATGAAAGACGAATTTATTCCTCATTCTATGTAACACTGACTGTCTGAGGGATTGAGTATCCTTATCCTTCAATAACACCGCAAAACCGTTTCGGTAAGAAGCAAAGCTTTTGAGGTGCACCGCTAGTCTTTCCACCGTAAGGAAACCTTCATATAAGACAGAGGCTGCAAACAGAAATGAATTGATCCTCGATCTTGCACCGGCCGGTCCTGTAACGGTTTGGGCATCTATGGCTGCCTTCTGACAAAACCGAAGAGCGTTAACAACCCTCGCCAAAGTCAGCAAGGCCAAAAAGCAGTCATCGGTCTTTAGACGATCAAACGCCTCCTTGGAGCAACATATGTCGTATGAAAACTCGCCCATAATTTTGACCTCCGCCGCACATCACAGAACAGAGGAAGCTCCTGCACCCCAACGCTCCATATAACCGGCTCGCAATAGAGCGTAGCGTAATTGCTAGTACCATGTAACATTTATTCTTTCGTATAAATTAAAACAATGATATACTGGCGGCAATTCAATGAAGGAGGATGCCATGTCGC
>JAFGLS010000184.1 GCA_016927935.1 Syntrophaceae bacterium | reverse complement strand
GCATTGAAAAGGCGGGGTGCAAAGTTAACAACCTAAGTCTCGGATAAGGGATATGGTGTTTGAACTGCCAGGCTTGATAATTACTCTTCATGTACAAGGGATGGCGAGCACATCTCTCCTTTCACTTAACCGTATCCAGATTAAAGATAACAAACAGAAACAGCAATGCAAATAAAGCGTATGCCTACAGGCAACGCAATACTTTACTTGTTAATCATTTTACATTGACAACGGGACGCCTGAAATTTCCGGGTTGTCAGGTTACTATAATACAAATGCACGTGTCGACGATAATGATGTCATCTATGCCGGTACGGGCAACGATTAGCGAAGGGTTGTGAAGGAAGAAAATCTGAGGAGGGCGGCATGAGAAAAAGCAATAGTACAAAAATAAATAGGTTTATTCGTTTGATATCAACATTTGATTTACGGACATCAATCAAAAAGGCAGCTTTGAGCTGCATTGCAATATTCATTTTTTTAAACGTGATGACATTTACAGGAGGTTGTTTTGCCATGAACAAGATAGAGAAGGACACCATTAGTAACTTAAGTTTTTCCCATGACGGGAAGAAGGTTGTATTTGACCGCTGCCAAAATGACGGTTGCCAGATTCAGGTCTATAATCTGGAGACCGGAGAACTGGCCGCTTATCAATCTCCAAAAAATGAACGCTGGATGATGGGCAAATACTCCTATGACGGCAAAAGAATAACTTTTTCCGTGATTCCCGTCAAGTTTACCGGAGATTTAGACTTGGGCGAGATGCAGATAGCCGTCATGGACGCCGACGGGAAAAACTATAAAAAAGTAACAACCGGCCCCGGCGCAAAGCTCTATCCAACCTTTTCTCATAATGGAAAAAAGATCCTCTATGCCTGTGCGGCGCGTATCAGAGAAAGCGGTAGAACGCCAGCCGCTCAATACGACGCATGGGAGATTGATCTGACAACCGGCAAGCAGACGCAACTCACTTTTTTTAAGTATTTTTACATGAGTAATCTGACCTATTTTCCTGACGATGAACGGTTCATTTATTATGGTGAACTTCCGGACGAGTTTGAGGGTTTGCGGTCGTATCCTCATGCAGAGGCCTTCAAGCAGAAAATGATCGAACTGGGGCGCAAGGGCATGAACATAATGAATGTTGTAGTGATGAAGGGGAAAGAAATGATACCGAACCCGTATCATTTTCCGCCGAAGACCTTTGCAAAAAGACCGCTTTTGAGCAAAGACGGCTCTATTTTACTCTATGAAAAATCCGATTCGGGGAAATTTTATCTCTATTCGCCGGAGGGGAATCACCGGCTTGTTTGTCATGCTGGTTCTGTGAGTTCCGCAGCTATATCGCCGGATGGGGAATGGCTTACTGAAACGATGGGAGAGGTTATTCATATATTTCGTGTAAAAGATGGTGAGCATTATAGAGGTATAGTATTAGCCACCGTAGCATCAAAAAATCCGAATTGGGAAAATAATGTGCGGCAGAAGAACCCGCAGAAAATAAAATTATTACCTAACAAACCATCTAAGATTATTAACGAGTAATGAAAAAAATTGTGGTGTGGAATAGGGGGTCAAATCTTTACTCTTGACATTTGAAGGGACGAGAGAAACTGGATACCGGCCTGCGCCAGTATGACAATTTGAGGAAAAGACGAGTAAATGCTTCTGTCATGCTGGACTTGATCCGGCATCTATATATAAAACTAAAAGCGGCGTGTTCATTTAGAACGCGCCGCTTTTGTTAGTTATTATCAACCAGATCCTCCTGATCTTTACAACCAGAGAGGTCTGAGCGCTGTGTATTATTATGCCGAGTTGCATTCAAAAGATAACGAGGCGGCAAGGAGGAGGCTCCGCAGGCGTATTGTACATACGTTGAGGAAGCCGATGACGATGCCAACAAAGTTAGCTAAAGAATGCGACTTGGTATTAATTTTTGTACATGCTTTCGATTTCGTCTTTATATTTCTCGAAAACGATTCTGCGTTTGAGCTTCAAGGTCGGCGTAAGTTCACCTGTTGTCACGCTGAAAGGTTTTTCCAACACTTTATAATACTTTATTTGTTCATAACGCGGTAATTTCTCGTTGACTTCATCTATTTGTTTTTGGAATAACGCCCTAATCTGTTCATTGGCGATGAGATCTTTGTCGGAGCATGCCGAAATTCCGTTGCGTTTGGAGTAACGGTAAAGTTCCGGAAAATCGGGAACGATAAGAGCGCTAATGTATTTTCTCGCGTCACCGACGAGGCAGGCCTGATCTATATAAGGTTTACCTATAATGGCAAGTTCAATCGGATGTGGAGCGATATTTTTCCCGCCGGAAGTAACAAATAATTCCTTCTTGCGGTCCGTAATTAGAAGAAATCCATCCTTGTCAAATTCGCCGATGTCGCCTGTTTTGAACCATCCATCTTCTGTGAAAGCCTCTTTTGTTGCTTCCGGCAAATTCCAGTATCCTTGGAATACCTGAGGACCTTTAACTAGGATTTCACCGTCTTCGGCAATTTTTTCTTCTGTCCATAAAGCCGGTTTGCCGACGGTACCTGGTTTTATCTGCAGTTTATGGGCAACGGTGTTGTAAGCCAGGGAAAGCCCCAGCGAACGAATAAGATTTGTATAAGGTGACAAGCCTTGCGCCTGTTTAGTAACCATCAAATGTATCGTTAAATCTATCATTTTCTTTTTAAACCAGCCGGCTTTGCTTATATCGAAACCACCAGAAAATTCAGGCTCATTGAAGTTTGCCACGGGGGATGTTTCCGTCAGCCCGTAGCCTTCAATGAGTTGAATTCCCAGAGAACGAATAAATACACAAACTTCTTTAGATAATTTGCCGCCACCGGATTCACCCAGCACCAAGCGATCGAGGCCGGCTTTTTTTCTAATTTTATTGAAAACCAGTATATTGGCCAGCGCGAACTGAAGCAGATCAATTTGATTCATTCTTGTGGCGGTTTCCATTGCGTGTGAATATTTTTCGCCCAGTTTCATTGCCCACGCAAAGATGAACCGTACAGTCTTGTTCTGCCGGAAAACGATTGATTTTGTCGTGTCATTGATTTTTTCCCATAATCGGGGGACGCTGGCGATTACATTGGGCCTTACTTCCAGGATGTTTTGAGGTATTTTTTCGTAGCTTTCGGCAAAAACCAGAATACCGCCTTGCTGTAATGCTCCTACATGGTAGTCGCAAGATCTAGCGAAAACATGACATAAAGGCAGATGAACAAGGAAGATAAGATGAAGTCCGAGTTCCCGCTGACGACGGACAAGCGTGGAACTGGAAGCCTGTTGAATATTGGATACCATGTTTTTCTGGGTGAGAATAGCGCCTTTCTGTCTTCCTGTTGTTCCCGATGTGTATATTATGGAAGCTATATCTTCAGGGCCGACGGAGTTTATTTTATTTTCAACTTCCTGGTCTCTTACTTTTTGTTTTCCCAAGGCCATTGCATCTTCATAAGTGTAAACACCTTCCGGTTTTGTGCCGTCCCATGAACACATTACTAGAATATTTTTAATAGGAACGCCTTTTGCTCTTATTTTTACAGCCATTTCTCCCCTCTCTTGAGTAGAGGCAATGAGCATTGTGGCTCCGCTGTCCATGGTCATAAATTCCAGTTCTTCCAGAGTTACCGTGGGATAAAGAGGAACTAAGATAGCGCCGCAGGCCTGAATAGCCTGATCGGCAATTATCCATCTTGGTCTGCTTTCAGAGAAAATAACGGCCCGATCACCTTTGTTTAATCCTAGGGCAATTAGGCCTTTGGCGAGGGCTATGGCTTCGTCACGGGTTTCTTTCCATGTTCGTGAATGCCACTGGCTGCTCGGATTGCCGTTTTTATCAAACTTGGCTCGAAGAAACTCAACCTGATCTCCATAGCGCAGTGCCTGATTGTGGAATATTCCACATAAGGTATCCGTTCTGTATGCCATAGTTACTTTATCTCCCCGCAACTTTTTTGGAAATTAGAAGTTTCTAACGCACTTTTTTTTAAAAAAAATCAAGTTCAAGATTTAATTAATAATCCGGAATGTCCGGCTTATCCGTTTTTTTCCTGTAAAGAAAACGTTCCAGAAAGCGGTTATAGCCTGTCCAGTCGGAATCAGTGCCGGCAGAATCGGCCATGAAGGTCTGAAAAGCGTTAAATTTGGCATCCAGATCATCAATGTAATGGACAACCAAAGATTCCAGCGTTTTGGGACGCTTGGGAGAACCGAATTCAAATTCTCCGTGATGGCTAAGAACAATATGCCTTAATTCCATGGCCAATTGTTTTGGGAAATCATCAATAGAGGCAATCTTTTTATCGATCATTTCCACGCCCATGACAATGTGACCGATAAGCCTTCCTTCATCAGTGTAATCAATTATGTTGTTGTAAGAGAGTTCATAAATCTTGCCGATGTCATGTAAAATTCCTCCCGTGATAAGCATGTCTTTGTTAAGGACGAGATAATGATCCGCAACTTTTTCCAGCAGACGTACCACCGATAAAGTGTGTTCCAGGAGACCACCCAGATAGATATGATGAAATCCTTTGGCTGCGGGAGCTCTCTGAAAAAGAGAAGCCGTTTCCTCATCCTGAAAAAAAGCGTTAAGCAGAGATTTTAGAAATTTGTCATTGACTTTTTCTATGTAGCCGATCATTTCATTGAACATTTCCTTTACATCACCTTTTACAGTGGGTAGATAATCGGCAGATTCAACTTCCTGCCAGGGTATTTTTTTAATGTTTATAATTGTTATTTGAAGTGAATTTTTATAGCTGGCGGCCTTTCCTTCAATGAATATTATATCGCCTTTTTTAAAGAGTTGATCCAGTTCACCGGCATTATCCCAGACCTTGCCTTCAATTTCGCCGGTTTTGTCTTTCAGTCTCACGGTCAGATAAGGAGAACCTTTTTGCGAGAAGGCCATGTTCTTTTCTGTAACAAGAAAGGAAGAAACAACCTTGTCCCCTTGTTTGATATTCTTAAGATAAATTTCTTTCGTCTTCAAATTATCATCCGCCTTTTCTGAGAATAGATATTCATTTTTCCGTTCCTGACATAACCGATTAGCAGAATATTGGCTTTATGCGCCAAATCCACTGCGCTTGTTGTTGGTGCTGAATGTGAAATGATTATTGGTATTCCCATATTCCATATTTTATAAATGATTTCCGCAGAAATTCTTCCCGTGGTTAAAATTATTGCTTTTCTGAGATTAATTTTTTGCAGGAGGGCGAAGCCTGCCAACATATCTATCGTGTTATGACGCCCGATATCCTCACGCAAAGCGACAATTTTTTTTCTTAGGACCAGAGCGGAACAATGAGTACCACCTGTTTTATTATGAATTGCGGAGCCGTTCAAAAGTTCATTCATTAGTTCTAATACCACAGATGTTTTTATATTAAAATCAGCAGGAACATTCAGTGGAGCAAGCAAATCAATATTGGTTTTGCCTCGTGCACCGCTGGAGGCGATGTTTTTTACAGATGTTTGCAGGAAATCTTTCTTGTTTTTTAAAACGACGTTCACATGACATTTGTTGAATTTAATCTTTTCGATTTCCTCTTTATAGACAATAATTTTTTCCGATTTTAAAAATCCCACGGCCAGCTCTTTCAGATGAATGCCCGCACAGGCAATGTTTGCCAGTTTTTTCCCGTTAACATTTATGGTCAAAGAGATTTCCTGAATAACTTTAGCTGATGAATTGACAAAGGAATTGCTGTTGGCGGAAAAAATTTTTAAAGTTTTTATCGTTTTGTTGAAATTGCTCATACTTTTTTCCTCAACACTCGATGATCGTCAACCCGTACAGTAAGTTTTTTCATATCAAAATATTCCATTAATGGAATTATATATTTGCGCGAGAGACCGGTCAGTTCTTTAAAACTTGCCGGCGTCGCTTTCCCGTCTTTTATTAGCATTTCCGTATAATTGTTCTGTAAATTTTCCAGTGATTTACGGGAGAAGCAAAGTTCTTCGTTTATCTTAATTAAATCTCCTTCTTTGAGCATCAAATCTATGATGCTTTGAGCTTTTGCTCTCCGGTTACTGAATCTGTTTAGGACTTCTTTAAGAGAAGAAGGGGTAAGGCCTGCTTCGTTGTAGATTCCGGCAATATCCCGACGTAAAGAACCAAGATCACCGGCTAGTTCAACCTGATGTTTTGCCAGACGTACATTGTCTCTATTGCGGGCAATTGATCCTTTTTTGTTGAGCGAATCCAAGACCATGTTGAAAAGTTTCGGTGAAATATCGTCTCCCATCGATACTTTAAGCTCTTCTTTGAAAATGCCTTCCTTAAGGGGATTTTTTCGGTGGTATTCCATGACGTTTTTAATGATGATTTCTTCAAGTTGATTAAAGAAGTGAGCGGAAATAATCATTGTATCATCATTGTCCAGTAAAAAGGCTTTTTTATCGGATCGCAAAATTTCCAGAGACTCTTTTATTTTTTTTGCTTTCACCCCCAAACGAAAGGCCAAACGCTGCAGACTAATGCCTGTAAAACCGGTTCTTTCCAGAATCACGGAAATTCTTTCCTGCAGGGATCCTTTCCGCAATAAATTTAAATCTTCAATAATTTTTTTGTTAAATCTTTTGTGCTTTTGGGGAAGAGGATCAATTATTTGACCGCCGCCGATTGTTGTAACGGGAGAATAGCTACGCAAGACAAAGTGATCACGAGCGACAACGACACCTTTATCAGAAAGAACAATCTGGGCAAATCCTTTTTGTCCCGGCGCGAGCTCATCTTTATCCAAGAGAATTATCCGTGAAATAATTTCGCTTGTGCCGGTATGCAGTCTGACTAGAAATCTATTTTTTAAGTTTTTGGAATTGGAGGCAAGGAATTCGACAAACACATCTAAACGCTGCGTAGGCCACACAGTTTGAGGGCGTGCGAGAACATTACCGCGGTTAATTGCGGATTTTTCAAGTCCCTGTAAGTTAATAGCTGTGCGCTGGCCGGACCATGCTTCTTCCACAGGCTGGTTATGTACCTGAATACCTCTGATGCGGGCGGGAATATTGTGGGGAAGTATCTGAACTTCCTCTCCCGTTTTAACATGGTCGGATAACAATGTGCCTGTAACAACTGTGCCGAATCCCTTCATTGTGAAGATACGATCCACCGGCAGACGGAAAATACCGTCGTCTGCTTTTTCAGCAATCTTGTTTGTTGTTGCGTCCAGTGCTTGGATGAGTTCTGATAATCCCTCTTCTTTTATGGAGGAAACAGGGATAACAGGCGAGCCTTCTAAAAAAGTGCCTTTGAGAAAATCGATAGTTTCCGACAGAACAAGATTCAGCCATTCTTTTTCAACTATGTCCGTTTTTGTCAGCGCAACAATGCCTTTCGATATTCCGAGAAGAGAACAGATATGCAAATGTTCTTTGGTTTGAGGCATTATTCCCTCGTCCGCGGCGATGACCAGCATGACCAAATCAATTCCTGCCGCACCGGCAACCATATTTTTAATGAACTTTTCATGTCCGGGAACGTCCACAATTCCCAATGTTTGACCGGAAGGCAGTTTTAAAGAAGCGAAACCAAGTTCAATGGTAATACCTCTTTCTTTTTCCTCTTTAAGACGGTCTGTGTCAATGCCAGTGAGGGCTTTGATTAATGCGGTTTTTCCGTGATCAACATGACCGGCTGTACCCAAAACGAGATGTCTCATATTTTTATCCTGATAAGATAACGCTGAAAAATAACAAAATCTTCATTTTTTCACAAGGTTATATTTACCCCGTAAGAAAGCCTCGCTGAAGACAGCGGAAATGACCGTTCTTCCTTTTTCAGCGAACACGGGGTTTAACGACCAGTGTGAGCCTACTCATTGGAGGGTCGAAGACTTTCTAACGGGGTTAAGCGTTAATAAAAAACCCAAAATCATATTTATTACAGTTAAGAGTCCCGGAAAATTAATCCTTGAAAATGGCAGGGGTAATTGTTACAAAACGCATCAAAAGAGGTATTTCTTGCGTATACTTGGTCTGGATTACGGTGAAAAAAGAATAGGAGTGGCTGTTTGCGATGAATTGGGTCTGACAGCTCAGGGGCTGCCTACAATAATAAGAAAAAATAAAAAACACGACAGCGATATTTTAGATAATCTGGTCAGAAATTATAAAGTAGATAAGATAGTTATAGGATATCCGCTAAAAATGGACGGCTCGGAAGGTGTTCAGTGTGAAAAAGTAAACCGTTTTTCGGTATTGCTGGAAAAAACATTTAATCTGCCGGTTATTAAGTGGCCGGAAACTCTTTCGACTAAAGAAGCCGAAGAAATATTAATAAATTCGGGTATCCAATGGAAAAAGAGAAAAAAAATGGTGGATAAGTTGGCTGCTTGTATTATTCTTCAAGATTATCTGGATTCAATTCACCAATAGTTTTGGAAATAATTTATTAAAAATATACGCAAATCTAATAAAAAAACGTCAAAGGCGGCTGATCAAGAAAGTAATTAAGTGAGGAAGAAATAAGTGTACAAACATCCATGGGTAAATAAAATCTCTGTTTTGTCAGGTTTTTTAAGGAGAGTTCTTCTTACGAACAAGTCAGTTCGTTACGGCATAATATTTTTAATCACTTTCATTTTTATATTTTTCGCTTTGCTTTTTAATTATTCGGTAAGTTCCATAGATAAAAAATCGTTAACTGTCGTGGTTGATATACCGACCGGTTCCAGCTTTTTGGAAATTACAGAGATACTTGATAAGGCAGGATTGATTAAAAATCATTTTTTATTTTACAGCTTAGCCTTCATAAAAAGAGCCACTCGCCATATTCGCGCCGGTGAATATGAATTTAACACTTCTATAACTACACCATGGGCAATGATTAACAAACTCATGCGTGGAAAAATAAAAAAATACGAAGTTATTATTCGTGAAGATTTATCTCTGCGGGATATTGCGGTGATCCTGAACAAAGATAAACTCATTAATAAAGAAATTTTTTTTGAATTGGCCAGAGACAAAGATTTTCTGGAATCTTTAAATATTGAAGCTGAATCTATTGAAGGCTATCTTTTTCCTGATAGATACGAATTTGATCGTTCAATGAATACTCGCCGGATAATGAAAAAAATGGTTGATACTTTCTGGAAAAGAGTTACTCCATCAATGAGGCAAAGAGCAAGTGATTTAAAATTGAATATGAATCAATTTGTTACCCTTGCTTCTATTATTGGAAAAGAGTCCGGGAATAGCTTTGAAAAACCCTTTATTTCAGCCGTATTTTACAACAGAATGAAAAGAGGAATGCGTTTGCAAAGCGATCCCACCGCCGTTTATGATATGGACAACTTTGAAGGCAAGGTTTTACGCAGTCATCTGCGGAGAAAATCTCCCTATAATACTTATTTAATAAAAGGCTTACCTCCCGGGCCAATAGGTAATCCGGGATTGTATTCGCTTAAGGCAGCAATCAATCCCGCGCCTATTGAATGTTTTTATTTTGTTTCTAAAAAAGATGGTACACATCATTTTTCCAGTTCTTTAGAGGAACATAATCAGGCGGTAAATAGGTATAAAAAGATTAAAGATGAACAAATACAGCAACTTAAAGATAATGTATCTAATGAATAAAATTGAAAAACAAATTTTAATTTTTCAGTATATTTTTCGTGTTTTTCAACCTTAGTTTGTCTATCAATACTTTTCGTGATTTCTCCTTTATTTTTAAGCCTTTTAATTTCAAAAAAAGTTGAATTTTTTGCTTGACAAAGGCAATTACCGCCTCTATAGTTGCCGTGTGGAGTAAAGTGGTTTATTATGGAGGAAAATGATGTCTGTTTTCAGAGGACAATTTCACCATACTATTGATGAAAAAGGAAGAATAATTTTTCCGTCAAAATTCCGTGAAATATTCGCGGAAGAATATGACAATAAGCTGGTTATAACTACATGGGATCAGTACTTGATTGTTTTTCCTTATGATGAGTGGCTGGTAATTGAGGAAAAGGTAGCTCATCAATCTAAGCTGCGGAAAGAAATTAGAGAGTTCCAGCGTTTCTTTATGTCCGGAGCCGTTGATTGCAGTATTGACGGACAGGGACGAGTGCTTATACCACCCACCTTTCGCGAATATGCCAAATTGGAAAAAGATATTGTTTTGGTTGGTATGCAGAAAAATATCGAAATTTGGTCGAAAGATCGTTTTACAGAACGGATGAAACTGGCCACCTCTGAAATTGATAAATATGCTGACTTCATAGCTGATTTGGGAATTTAAAACCATGATTGCCGACTTCTATCACGAGCCGGTAATGCTTAAGGAAGTTATTGATTCGCTTTTGATCGGGAAAACCGGAATTTATGTGGATGGCACCGTGGGAGACGGGGGTCATTCTTATGCAATACTTAAAAACACAGATGCTTTTTTACTGGGAATTGATTGGGATGATGAAGCTTTGCATATTGCTGAAAAACGGTTGGCGGGATTTGGTGCGCGCAAGATATTAGTAAAGGCTAATTTTGCCGATTTAGACAAAGTACTGAAAAGTTTAAACATAGAAAAAGTTGATGGTGTTCTTTTGGATTTGGGGGTTTCTTCCCGTCAACTGGATAAGGCCGAAAGAGGTTTTAGTTTTAGTAAACAGGCATCACTTGATATGCGAATGGATCGCAGTTTGACGGTGAGCGCTTACGATATTGTCAATGCTTTCGCGCAAAGCGAACTGGCAAAAATTATCAGACTTTATGGAGAAGAAAAAATGGCATCAAAGATAGCCAGGACAATATCAAAAAAAAGACAGGAATCGCCTATTGAAACAACAACTCAATTGGCGGCAATAGTAACTTCCTGTATGCCTGCAAAATTAAAATGGCAGAAAATTCATCCAGCTACAAGAACATTTCAGGCAATAAGAATAGCCGTCAATAACGAGTTGGATAACATTAAACCGGCAATTGTTGCAGCTAGTGAATGCTTAAAACCGGGAGGGCGACTTTGTGTTATCTCTTTTCATTCGCTGGAGGATCGAATTGTCAAAAATGAAATTCGCTCTCTGGAAAGGGGTTGCATATGTCCTAAAGATGTGCCGGTCTGTGTTTGTCAAAAAGAGGTAAAACTGAAAAATCTGACTAAAAGAGCTATTACCCCTGATGACGCTGAAATAGCAACAAATCCTCGCGCCCGCAGCGCGAAATTAAGAGTAGCGAGGAGAATCTGACATGGCACAATCTGCTCAATCTGTAGAAACAAGATCTGTTCCTCGTTTCGGAGAGGAAGAAAAAGTTTCTTTTGGAATCAAGTATCCGACTTTTATTTTTTTCGCCATAGTTCTTATGTTTGTCTCTCTGGTTTATGTTGGTTCACACATTCGTATGACAGAATTGGAATATAATATAGCGGCGGAACTTAATGTTCAGGTACAGAAACTGGAAGAACAAAAAAAATTGAAGTTGGAATATGCGATGCTTAAATCGCCACAGCGTATTGAAAGCATTGTAAGAAGTAAATTGCAGATGTCCTATCCTGATAATGGACAGATAATAGTTTTGAAAGAAACAGGAATGTGAAATGGCAGCTGAATCGAAAAAAAGAATGAATTTTAGAATAATCATGATTTTCGTGTTCTTTTTCATTTTATTTGTCGCTTTGATATCCCGGGCCTTTCAGTTGCAGGTTTTATCAGGCCAGAAGCTGAGAAAATTAGCGGCAAAACAACACACAACGGTGTTTAATTTACAGCCGGAAAGAGGGATAATTTTTGATCGAAATGGTGAAAAGCTGGCTATATCAATAATGGCTGATTCTGTTTGCGCCGATCCTTCCAAAATTATTGATCCCGTTTCAAGTTCCAAAAAAATAGCGGATATTCTTAATTTAGAAAATCAATCTGTTTTCAAGAAATTATCCTCACCGAAAAATTTCTGCTGGCTGGCCAGAAAAATTTCTCCGGAGCAGACTGCTTCGGTAGTTAACGCAAATATTGAGGGAGTTTTTCTGATTAAGGAGCCTAAACGTTTTTATCCCAATGGCGAATTGGCCGCTCATTTGCTTGGATTTGTTGGTCTGGATGCCTATGGTTTGGAGGGGTTGGAAAAAAAATATAATGAATCTTTAATGGGAAGATCTGGGAAATTAGCCTACGCAAGAGATGCAAAAGGCAAAAAACTTTTTCTCCAAGTGGAAAAAAATGAGATTCAAAAAAATGACAATGCTAATCTTGTCCTAACTATTGACAATAGAATTCAATATCTTGTGGAAACAAGCTTGAAAGAAGCTGTCCTGGACAAGAAAGCCAAGGGAGGACTGGCAATTGTTATGGATCCTAAGACGGGAGAAATTTTGGCGTTGGCTAATCAACGGGGATTCAATCCCAATAATTTCAACGGTCTTAACCCGGAAATTTGGCGTAACCGTGCTATTACTGATTATTATGATCCGGGTTCAACCTTTAAACCTTTTTTAGTAGCTGGCGCACTGCAAGAAAAAATTATCAAGGAAACAGATAGATTTTACTGTGAAAATGGAATTTACAGAATTGCTGACCGCATCATTCATGAAGCCAATAAAAAACGTTATGGGACTTTAACGGTTAAAGAAATATTGAAATATTCTAGCAATATCGGTTCGGCAAAAATTGCTCAAAAAATGGGTAAGGAAAAATTTTACAATTACATTAAAAAATTTGGCTTTGGGTCAAGAACAGGCATAGACTTGCCCGGAGAATCCCCGGGATTGGTCAGACCGATTAAAAATTGGGTACCGGTTGATACCGCCATGATTGCTTTTGGTCAGGGTGTTTCTGCTACGGCTATTCAATTAATTACCGCCTTTTCAGCTATAGCCAATAAAGGTGTTTTGATGAAACCTTACATTGTGCGGGGCATGACTGATCAAGATAATCGTCTAATTAAACTATACACGCCGACGGTTGTGCGTAGGGTAATTTCCCCTGAAGTTGCCAAACGCCTTACCAGCATGCTTACGGCTGTTGTCAGTGCTGAAGATGGTACCGGTAAAAACGCAAAAATCGTCAATGTTAACGTTGCCGGTAAGACAGGTACTGCACAAAAATTTGATTCTAGCCGCGGTGAATATTCTTCGGAAAAGGTCCGTACTTCCTTTATGGGATTTTTCCCAACCGATAATCCGCAGGTCGCCATACTGGTGATTTTAGACGAGCCTCAAAAAGAAAAATGGGGCGGAGTTGCATCAGCTCCAGTATTTAAAAAGATTGGAGAGCAAATACTCAATTGTATTAAGACAAACATCCGGGAAACGCCTGTTTTTGAAAAAGATAAGATGGAAAAAGTTCAGCTTGTTTCTGCGGAGCAGGTTTTAAATTCACAAGATGTTACAGAAGATGATGAATCAGCAATGCCTAGTTTTCTCGGTTTAACCATAAGAGAGGCTATGAAAAAGGCGAAAGCCGAATCAATAGAACTTAAAATATCAGGCAACGGATGGGCTGTGAGCCAATATCCGGAAGCGCATACAGCGTTAGGAAATGAACGCTTCTGCAATGTTGTTTTTAAGTTGAATAATTGAGGTTTAAATGAAACTGGTTCGATTAATTGAGGGATTGAATACAGTAAATATTTCGGGAGATGCTAGTGGAGAAGTTTCAGGATTATGTTTTTCCGCTGATAAATGTGAAAAAGATTCTTTGTTTGTTGCCATTCAGGGATTAAAGAATGACGGACATGATTTTATTGAAGAGGCTATATCACGCGGAGCAAAATTTATTGTTTATGAGAAGGATCGGCAGTTTTCATCATCGGTGACGTCAATTAGGGTATCCGACAGTCGCCGCGCTTTGGGTATTCTGGCAAAAAACTATTTCGGCAATCCGTCTGCGGATGTGACGTTGATCGCCGTCATGGGAACAAACGGCAAAACAACAATTTCTTATCTTCTCGAATCCGTATTAAAAGAAGCAGGTTTGAAATGCGGGGTTTTGGGTACAATAAATTATCGTTACAATGATAAAACTTATACGGCCCCCAACACCACACCGGAATCTTATGAAATGCAGAAAATACTGCGCGCTATGACAGATGACGGCGTTACTCACGTTATTGCCGAAGTTTCTTCCCACGCTGTTGATCTGAAAAGAATTGATGACTGCGATTTTGATCTCGGCATTTTTACCAATCTTACCCGTGACCATCTTGATTATCATTTAACAATGGAAAATTATTTTCAGGCAAAAAAGAGATTTTTTGTCGAGATATTGCCTAAAAGCAGAAAAATGTATTCGCAAAAAATGATTATCAATGCCGATGATCAGTGGGGACAAAAAATTTTAGAGGAAGTGTCTCTGCCGGCGCTGACTTACGGGATGAAAAGCAACTGCGCAATCAGACCGGCAAGCTATAAATTATCATTGACGGGAATAGAGGCAGAAATTGATCTGCCAGGAGGAACTGTTTCTATCGCGTCACCTCTCATAGGAAAATTTAATCTCTACAATATTATGGCCGCTGCTGGAGCGGCTTTTATTTTACAAATTTCTCCTCCTATTATCA
Source organism: Syntrophaceae bacterium (assembly GCA_016927935.1). GTDB lineage: Bacteria > Desulfobacterota > Syntrophia > Syntrophales > Smithellaceae > Smithella. The sequence continues at coordinate 14,425 of JAFGLS010000184.1, read as the reverse complement.
AAAAAGGAATTGAGAAATTGTCTAATATTCCGGGAAGACTGGAAGTGGTGGCTTCTGCCGGTGGATTTAATATCTTTGTTGATTATGCACATACAGATGATGCTTTGAGGCGAGTGCTGCAAAGTCTTCAAGAGCTAAAAAAGAAAAGGATAATTACCGTTTTCGGCTGCGGAGGTAACAGAGACAGGGGCAAGAGAACTCTTATGGGAGAAGCGGCCACAGGTTACAGCAACTTGACAATTATAACATCGGATAATCCGCGGATGGAAGATCCTCTGGATATAATAGCGGAAATAGAGGCAGGAGTCGATAAAAATAAGATAAAAAAAGCAGAAATCAGCAATTTGAAATTTAACGGTGATGTCCGGATTTACACCGTGGTTCCCGAACGGAGAAAAGCCATTGAAGAAGCGATAAACGTGGCGGAAAAAGAAGACATTATTCTAATAGCGGGCAAAGGACATGAAGACTATCAGATTCTGGGAACTCAAAAAATACCCTTTGATGATCGTGTCGTTGTAAAACAGATTTTAAAAGAGAGGGGTCAATTACAATAAATTGATGAACCATGAATCGCCAATTTTCTCATTAGATGAAGTGCTGAAGGCTACGGCGGGAATTTTGGTTTCCGGATCGCCAGAGACTAAATTTTATGGAGTGTCTACGGATTCGCGATTAATTAAACAAGGCAATCTGTTTGTAGCGTTAAAAGGCGAAAAATTCGACGGTCATGATTTTGCACAAGCGGTTTTACGCGCAAATGCTGCCGGGATTCTGATGAATGATGAAGAAAAAATTAACAAAGTTAAAAGTGACAATAATTTTGTCATAATTAAGGTCGCGGATACGTTGTCTGCGTTGGGAGATCTAGCCCATGATTGGAGAAAAAGATTTTCCGTTCCTGTGATCGGATTAACTGGATCTTCCGGTAAAACAACAACTAAAGAAATGATAGCGTCAATCATCGGCAGAAAAAAAAATATTTTAAAGACAGAGGGCAATTTAAACAATCTGATAGGAGTGCCAAAGACAATATTCCGTCTCACTGATAAACATGAACTGATGATTCTGGAGATGGGCACAAACACCAGGGGAGAAATTAAAAGACTTACGAAAATTGCCGAACCGGAAATCGGGTTGATTACTAATATAGGTCCGGCACATCTGGCAGGATTTGGTACCCTTGATGTTGTGAAGGAGGAAAAAATCGAATTGTTTCTGAATATGCGATCTTCAGGAATTGCCGTTATTAATATGGATGATAAAGCTATCGTCGAAGCTTCTGAAAAATGGCCAAGCGGTAAAGTGACTTTCAGTATGAGTCCCAACGCCGATGTCACAGTGAAGGACATAGAAAAGAATGGCACAAAGGGAATGCGCTTTAATCTGGTCATTAATGGAGTTACACAAAAAATGGAGATGAAAGTTGCCGGCCTTCATTATGTGTATGATGCCATGGCTGCGGCAGCCGTGGCTGTTGCTGTGGGTATTGATTTCCAGACCATAGCAGAAGGTTTAGCAGATTTCCGTCCCTTAAGCGGACGAATGGAGATGATAAAACTGCGTAACGGCGCTTTTCTGCTGGATGATTCTTATAACGCGAATCCCGCTTCAGTGCGGGAAGCTCTGATGACGCTGAAGGATTTAAAAGCCAATCATAATGGTTTCGTTTTCCTGGGCGACATGCTGGAGTTGGGATCTGAAGCTAAAGAGATGCACCGTAAAATCGGGATGCTGATAGCCACCATTGGCGTAAATGCCCTTTTCCTTCAAGGTGATTTCTCCAAAATTACCGCAACGGGTGCAATAGAAGGGGGCATGGTTCCGGAGAATATATTCTTTTTATCTGATGACAACAAAAATACTGATTATCTAAAAAAACATTTAAGAAAAGGTGATTGGATCCTGGTTAAAGGTTCTCGTCGGATGAAGATGGAAAAAATTGCAGCTCAAATATGTAATGATTTTGGCAGTGATAAAATTATCAGAAAAGAGAAAATTATCAATTAATCGGGAGTAAATTAAAGTTGATTTACCATTTATTATACCCTTTACACACAGTAATTTCGTTTTTCAATGTATTTCGATATATAACTTTCCGTACTATTTTTGCGGCCATAACTTCTCTTTTGATTTGCCTAATTTTTGGAAAGTGGATGATTCAAAAACTGCAGGAAATGCAAATCGGCCAGCAGGTAAGAGACGATGGACCGCAAAGCCATATGGTCAAAAAGGGCACTCCGACCATGGGGGGAATATTAATTATTTTTGCCGTGGTTATTTCTACAATACTCTGGACAAACCTATCAGATGTTTATGTCTGGCTGGTATTATTGGTGACAGTTGGTTACGGATTGATAGGTTTTATTGATGATTATAAAAAACTCGCTGTCAACAGTTCCAAAGGCATCTCCGGAAAAACAAGATTGGTTGTCGAAATTATAATAGCTTTATTTGTCAGCGTGATTCTTTACCTGCAACCGGGTTTTAACTCGCAGGTTACAATTCCTTTTTTTAAAACTGTGTTGCCTGATCTTGGGTGGGTATATATTTTGTTTTCTGTTTTTATCATTGTCGGTGCAGCCAATGCTGTGAATTTAACGGATGGTTTGGATGGCCTGGCTATCGGTCCAGTAATTATTTGTTTTGCCACTTATATACTTTTTGCCTACTTTGCCGGAAACGTAAAAACCTCTTCCTATCTGCAGATTCCGCATGTTTCCGGGGCGGGTGAACTGGCTGTGTTTTGCGGAGCTATAGGAGGTGCCGGACTTGGCTTTCTCTGGTTTAATGCCTATCCCGCGGAGTTATTTATGGGAGATGTTGGTTCTCTTTCGCTGGGGGGAGCCTTAGGCGCTGTGGCCATCGTAACCAAGCAGGAAATATTGCTGGCTATAGTAGGCGGTATATTTGTTATTGAAACATTTTCAGTTATTTTTCAGGTTGGCTATTTTAAAATGACCGGTGGTAAACGCATTCTGAGAATGGCACCTCTGCATCATCATTTCGAATTGAAGGGCTGGGCGGAGCCGAAAGTAATTGTCCGATTTTGGATAATTTCAATTTTGCTGGCATTAATGGCAATAAGCACTTTGAAACTGCGTTAAGAGGAAAATGGATTTTAAAGGTAAAAAAATAATCGTAATCGGCATGGGTAAGACCGGAATTGCCGTCGCCAGATTTTTTGGAAAAAGAGGTGCAAAGGTGACAGTGACGGATGAAAAATTGCCGGATAAATGGGGTGCCGAATTTGAACAGATTGCTGGGGAAAAATGGCTGAAAATCGGCGAATACAACAATATAAGTATTTTAAAAGGAGCGGATATGGTTGTCCCTTCTCCCGGTATTCCTCCCCATAATAATTTATTGGTTGAGGCGTTGAAAAAAAATATATCCGTTGTCAGTGAAATTGAACTTGCTTACTGGTTTTTGAAGGTTCCGCTAATTGCCGTAACAGGCACCAACGGTAAAACGACAACAATAATGCTTCTGGGGGAAATTTTGCAGAAATCCGGAAAGAAGGTTTTTGTCGGCGGCAATATCGGCAATCCTTTAATTGAATACTCGGATACACCTCAAAATGACGATTTTATCGTGGTGGAAATCAGCAGTTTTCAGCTCCAGTGGATAGATAGATTCCGGCCGTTCATTGCCGTGCTTCTAAATATTACAAGCGATCATGTCAATTATCACGGTACTTTCGCTGAGTATCGTCATATTAAGTTCAGAATATTTAACAATCAGACAAAAAAAGATTTTGCCGTTCTTAACGCTGCGGATGATGAACAAAAGGAGATAGCTGACTCCATCAATGCGCGTGTCTTAAGATTTAGCTCGAAGGATGTGTTGTCCGAGGGAATATTCGTTAAAAATGGAGAAATCGTTCTGAAAATGCCGGAAACCGAAGAAGAAAAATATTCTTTGAATATTATTAGTCTTCCCGGGTTGCATAACGTGGAAAATGTGATGGCGTCGATAATTGCGGCGCGTCTTTGCGGTTGTAATAAAGAAGATATTGTTAAGGCTGTCAGCGCTTTTCAGGGATTGCCTCACAGAATAGAATTTGTTGGGGAGAAGAATTCAATTAAATTTTACGATGATTCTAAGGGAACAAATGTCGGATCAGTTTTACGGGCGCTGGAGACATTTCCTCATCCGGTTATTTTGCTTTTAGGAGGCCGCGATAAAGATGGTGATTTTGGATCCCTTCGCCCGATACTAGCGGCAAAAACTAAAAAAGTTATTCTCTTCGGTGAAGCACGTGAGCTTATCGCTTCGTTAATTGGTGAAAATATCACGGTTATAAAAAAAACGAAATTACGGGAGGCAACCGAAACGGCTTATCAAGACGCTGTGCCGGGTGATGTTGTTTTACTGTCGCCCGGCTGTGCCAGTTTTGATGAATTTACCAATTACAGCGAGAGAGGTGACTTTTTTAAGGAGGTAGTAAGAAATCTGTAAATGGACGCGGCGTTTAAGAAGGAAGATAAAATACCGGACATTATCCTGCTTCTGGTTACTTTGATTTTAGTTATTGTAGGTACGGCGATGATTTATTCGTCCAGTTCCATTATTGCGTTGGAAAAATATGAGGACAGCCTGTTTTTTTTAAAGAAACAACTGGTATTCGTTTTTCTTGGTTTTACTTCCATGATAATTATGACAAAACTTCCTTATACTTATTTAAAAAAAGTGGCTTATCCAGGGGTTTTAGTATCTTTATTATTATTATCCATGCTCTTTATACCCTCGTTGGGACTAAAGCGAGGTGGAGCTACCCGCTGGTTAAATCTAGGAGGTTTTTCCTTTCAGGTCTCAGAAATGGTAAAGATAATGATAGTCATATTTCTGGCTCATATATTGACGCGTAAAGCGTTTCAGATAACAAACTTCACCAGAGGAATATTAATCCCGCTAGCCGTTACCTCTGTCGTGATTCTGCTCATTTTATTGGAACCTGATTTCGGAGCATCGGCAATCATTATCGCTATTCTTATTCTGATGTTGTGTGTAGCGGGAGCTCAGATTAAACACCTTTTGTATCTAGTCGCGGCTTTTATACCCTTAGGCATATCTCTTATTTTATATAAGGGATACAGATTGACACGTTTTACCGCTTTTCTGAATCCCTGGAAAGACGCGGACAATACCGGTTTTCAAATTATCCAGTCATTGATCTCATTCGGTTCGGGAGGAGCCTTCGGCGTGGGAATAGGCGACGGCATGCAGAAATTATTTTATTTGCCGGAGCCGCACACGGATTTTATTCTTTCCATCATTGCCGAGGAGAGCGGTTTTATAGGAGTGACAATCGTAATAATTATGTTCGCTTTTTTTGCTTATCGCGGTTTTATCATTGCTTTGAAAGCGCCGGATCTTTTTGGAAGCCTATTAGCCGCAGGCTTGACCATGGTGATTTCTCTGGAAGCTTTTATCAATATTGCCGGTGTAATGGGGCTTATACCTTTGAAGGGTCTGGTGTTGCCTTTTTTGAGTTATGGGGGGACAGCGTTTATCATGAGTATGACGGCTGTAGGAATTCTGCTGAATATTTCCAGTCAAACGTCATAAGTGAGGTTGGATAGGATGTTTACAGAAGAAAAAAGTGAGTTTGAATCGACATGGAGTAAAAAATGCGGATTGTAATTGCGGGAGGAGGAACAGGCGGTCACTTGTTTCCCGGGATTGCCATCGCTGAGGAGTTTTTGAAAAGGGACGAAAAAACAAAGATAATTTTTATTGGAACAGAGAAAGGCATTGAAAGCAAACTACTTGATAAATTTGGTTATAAACTAAAAATAATTGATGTTGAGGGAATTAAAGGACGGGGGATTAGGGCGTTGGTGAAGGGTGTCTATCAGATTCCAAAAAGCCTGTGGCAGTCAAAGCGTATTTTAAAGCAATTCGCTCCTGATGTTGTATTGGGTGTAGGCGGCTACGCTTCAGGGCCTGTGGTGCTTGCCGCTCATTTTATTGGGATACCGACGGCCATTGCGGAGCAAAATGCCGTTCCCGGCATTACGAATAAAATACTGGGTAATTTTGTAGACAGAACATTCGTAACATACGCACAGACACAGAAATTTTTTTCTCAAAAGAAAATTGTTTTGAGCGGCAATCCGGTAAGAATGTCTTTTATTACCAGAAATTTTCAGTCGAAGGGTAAAAAAGATTACCGGCAACTGCTGATTTTCGGAGGGTCGCAGGGAGCAGAAGCGATCAATAAAAGCGTGGTTGCTATGCTGCCGCAATTACAGAACATGAAGGACAAGATCAGAATTCTTCATCAAACAGGTGGGCAGCAGATGAAAGCCGTTGAAAAAGCTTATCAGCAATACGGCATTCAGGCGGTGGTGACCGATTTTATAATGGATATGGCTGATGCTTACGCAAAAGCGGATTTGATAGTTTGCCGCGCCGGCTCCACTTCACTGGCAGAAATAACGGCCGCGGGAAAAGCCTCTATTTTGATTCCTTATCCTTGGGCGGCGAATGATCATCAGTATAAAAATGCTCTGACCATGAAAGCCACGGGTGCCGCTGTGGTGATTCCCGAAACAGAACTTTGTGACAGGAAATTGTTCAATGTCATTGACAGTATTCTGTGGGATGAAGAGAAATTGCGTCAAATGGAAGAGAATTCTCTAAGATTAGGAAAAATTGATGCTGCGGCAACGATAGTTGATAATTGTCTTAAATTGATGGTGGATAAAAATTAGAACCATTCACATAAGGAAGAAAAGTATAAAGGTATGATGGTTTCAGGTAAGAAAAACGGCTTAATGCAGCGCAAAGTGAAATGCATCCATTTTGTCGGTATCGGCGGTATTGGCATGAGTGGAATTGCCGAAGTGTTGGTAAATCTGGGTTACAATGTCAGTGGTTCGGATATTCAGCCATCGGAAACGACCTCGCGTTTGCAGAAGATAGGCGCGAAAATAATAATAGGACACGCGGCGGAAAATATCGGCAATGCCGATGTTGTTGTTACCTCTTCGGCAGTAAAAGAAAATAATCCGGAAGTCACGGAAGCTCATCGGAAAAGTATCCCGGTAATTCCTCGTGCGGAAATGCTGGCGGAACTTCTCAAAATGAAGTTTTCCGTTGCCGTTTCCGGCAGTCATGGCAAAACCACGACCACTTCCATGATTTCTACTGTACTTGCTCAGGGTAATTTGGATCCAACGATGGTTCTCGGAGGGAAACTGGCCAGTATTGGCAGTAATGCCCGCTTGGGGGATGGTGAAATTATTGTAGCGGAAGCCGATGAAAGTGATGGTTCATTTTTAAAATTATCACCTACCATAGCGGTTATCACCAATATAGATCGTGAACATTTGGATTATTATCCAGGCATTACCGAAATCAAAGAGGCATTTTTGAAATTTGTCAATATCGTTCCTTTTTATGGTTGTACGGTTATTTGTAACGACAATGTTTATGTACGGGAAATTATTTCTTTCATAAAACGCCGTTTTATAACTTACGGCATCGAAAACCCGGCAGATTTTTGCGCCACAGACGTCAAATTTACGAAAAGAAAAACCACCTACGGTCTGCTTTATAAAGGCGAGAAACTGGGAGAAGTTGAATTAACAGTGCCCGGTCTTTTCAATGTTTATAATTCCTTGGCAGCGATAGCAGTCGCCCGTGAGCTGAATCTTGATTTCGTGACCATTAAAGAGGGATTAAAAAGTTTTTCCGGTGTGCAGCGCCGTCTGGAAATAAAGGGAAGAGTGGGAAACATAACTGTCGTTGATGATTACGGCCATCATCCCACAGAAATAAAAGAAACACTGACCGCGATGCGACAAATCTGGAAAGGTAGATTAATAGTGGTTTTTCAGCCGCACAGATTTACAAGGACAAAAGCTCTTTTTAGGGAATTCACGAAAGCCTTCAATGGAGTTGATATATTAATTTTGAACGATATTTATCCGGCTAGTGAAGAACCGATTGCCGGAATTAATTCTGCCGTGCTTTGTAAGGCAATAAAAAATGCTGGGCACCCACATGTGGAATATATTCCGAAAATGGAAGATATCGTAGAATATCTTTTAAAAACGGTAAAAGAGAAGGATACCGTTGCCACCATTGGTGCCGGCAGTATTTATAAAATAGGAGAGGCTTTTATAAGTCGGTTGGTGACAAGGAAAACGAAAAAATGATGGGCGGAAAAAATGAAATTAAGGAAATTCTCGGTGGTATAGACGCTGGAAAAGTTCTGTATGACGAGCCGATGTCACTTCATGCATCTCTTGCAGTCGGAGGAAAGGCGGATGCAATGGTTTTTATAGAAAATGAAAATCAACTGGTGGCGGTTATAAGAAGGCTCAAGGAAAATAAAAAAAAATATTTTGCGGCGGGAAATTTAACCAATGTAATTGTTAAAGACAGCGGATATCGGGGCGCAATATTACTGATGAACGGGCTCAAAGAAGTTAGTTGCGAAAAGACCAATGATGATGGCGGTTTAATTTTTGCTCAGGCGGGTGCGCGACTGGCCGAGGTTATAGAACTGTCGGCGGCAGAAGGATTTACCGGTCTTGAGTTTTGTTCCGGTATTCCCGGTAGTGTCGGCGGCGCTATTTGGATGAATGCTGGAGCTTATGGCAGAGAAATAAAAGATGTTCTTGAAGAGGTATATATATTGGATGCTACATGCAACGGAAAAACAATAAAGAGGAAAGAAATATCCTTCAGATATCGCAAGACGGATTTTGCGGAAAGCACAATAGTCCTAAGTGCAAAATTTAAACTGAAAAGGGGTAATCAATTAAAGATTAAAGAAAGAATAAACGAAATTTTGCAGTGGCGGCAGGAGAAACATCCTCTGGATTTTCCCAGCGCGGGGTCAATTTTTAAAAATTTGCCAGGACAGCCGGCCGGGAAACTTATTGAAGAAAGGGGATTAAAGGGCATGACTGTGGGTGGCGCGCAAGTATCATTAAAGCACGCCAACTTCATTGTGAACAGTGGAAAGGCCAAAGCCTCAGATATTCTGAATTTGATTAAGCTTGTTCAATCAAAGGTAGAAAAAGAAACAGGGGTTAATTTAGAGACGGAAGTTGTAATTATCGGAGAAGATTGATGTTGAAATTATGGGGACTTAAAACAAAGCAAAACAGGGTACGCCGTCGCTTAAACATTTTATCAGGAGATTTCTTGACCGCTTCTGTTTTGCTGTTGGCCACGATTTTTCTGAGTTTTGTATTTATCTATGTATACAGTTTTATTATGTGCAGCCCATATTTTCAGATAAAAGAGGTGTCGGTGCGAGGGTTAAAAGAATTAACTGAGAAAGATATTCTGACTTCGGCGGATATAAAACCGTCGCAAAACATTCTGGCTATAAATACAGAAGCCGTTACACGTCGGGTTTGTGTAAATCAGTGGGTCGAAAATGTTTATATCGGAAAAGAACTGCCCGGGAGACTGGTTTTGGAAATAAAGGAAAGAACACCACTTGCCTTAGTCAAACAGGTGAATAATTTTTATCTTATGGATGTGAAAGGGTTCGTTTTTAAAAGACTGGGTAAAAGCGATGAAGTTGATCTTCCGGTAATTACAGGGATTACTGAAAAAGAACAGACTCAATCACTCATAGTTCTGAATACTCTTGAATTTTTAAAGAGGATGTCCAAGTCCGGAGAATATTCCTATCTGGGAACAATTTCTGAAATTAATATTGACAGAGTGTTTGGAGTTTCACTGATTTCGGATAATGGTCTTTACCTGAAGCTCGGCATTGGCGGTTTTGAAAGTAAGTTGAAAAAATTAAAACTGGTTCTGACTGATTTGGAAAATAGGGGAATAAAGAGCAACTATTTATGCGTCGATTTGTCCGATGAATCAAAGATAACAGTGAGGAGCAAAAATATTCCGCAAAAAACTCAAGAGGTAGATAAAGGTAAGCATTATCTAATTTAAATATTATAAATTAGTTAGAATAAAAAGAGGTGAAAACACTGATGAAAAAAAGAAGCAATGTTTTAGTTGGTCTTGATATTGGAACGACAAAAACCACTGCTATAGTCGGAGATGTTACCGAGACAGGTATTGACATAATCGGGATAGGAACATCTCCCACCAAAGAAATGAGAAAAGGGTCCGTTGTTAATATTGATAGCATGGTGGAGTCGATAAAAACGGCTGTGGAAGAAGCCGAGCATATGTCCGGCTGTCGCATCAATTCCGTTTATGTCGGAATTTCCGGCACCCATATCAAAGGACAAAACTCTTTAAGTATAGTTTCCATAAAGGGGAGGGAAGTAGATGAAAAGGATGTGCAAAGAGTAATTGAAGCTTCGGAAGCTATTGCCATCCCTGTGGGCAGGAAAATACTGCATGTACTGCCTCAAAGTTACGTTATTGACGGTCAGGAGGGAATAAAAGATCCCATAGGAATGTCTGGAGTCAGGCTGGAAGCTAAAGTGCATATCGTGACAGGAGCCATCTCCGCCATTCAGGATATTGAAAAATCTGTCAACAGAGTGGGTTTGGATATTGACGGTATTGTACTGGAACAGCTGGCGGCGGCCGAGGCGGTGCTAAGTAAAGATGAAAAAGAATTGGGAGTTGTCCTAATCGATATTGGAGGGGCCGACACTTCCGTGACAATTTTTTCTGAATCGAGCATCAAGCATACGGCTATACTACCGGTCGGTGGAAACTACCTTACTTCGGATATCTCCACTGGTCTGCGCACGCCTTTGGCGGAAGCGGAAAAAATTAAAATCAAATACGGGTGCGCCATGACGGCTATGATACCGAAAGATGAAACAATCAGAGTGCCCAGTCTGGGCGGGAGAGAAGATCGGGAAGTGTCGCGTCAGATACTGGGACGCATAGTCGAGCCAAGAATGGAAGAAATCCTGAATCTTGCATACAACGAAGTTGTCAAATTTGGTTTTGAAGATTTACTGGCTGCCGGAGTTGTTTTGACAGGCGGGACATCACTTCTGGAGGGTATCAGCGAGCTTGCGGAAAAAATCTTTGATATGCAGGCGCGGAAAGGGATTCCCATTGGCGTGGGTGGGTTAAATGATATTGTCAATTCGCCGGCACATGCCATTGGTGTGGGTTTGATTATTTATGGTCATGTCCAGAATGTTTTAAGCGGAGCATCAACGGGAATGTTTGGTAATATAACAAGAACCGTTAAAAAAATGTTTTCAGAATTTTTTTGAAAGGAAGGAGATAACATGTTTGAATTAACCGAAGTATGTAACGAAAATCTGGCGAAAATCAAGGTGATTGGAGTGGGCGGCGGAGGAGGAAACGTCGTCAACACGATGATTTCATCCCGGCTTCAGGGAGTTGATTTCATCAATGCCAATACGGATGCGCAGGCGCTTGGCGTATCCAGTGCACCAATCAAAATTCAAATCGGAGCGAAAGTAACCAAAGGCTTGGGAGCTGGTAATGATCCGGAAATCGGTAAACAGTCCGCTATGGAATCACGCGATGAAATCCGTCCTTATCTGGAAGGCGCAGACATGATTTTTATCACAGCGGGTATGGGTGGAGGAACGGGAACAGGAGCGTCTCCGGTTATCGCGGAAATCGCCCGTGAATGCAGCGATCTGACGGTTGCCGTGGTCACCAAGCCTTTTCAGTTTGAAGGCAAGAAACGTAATCTTCAGGCCGAAGAAGGCGTTGCTCAATTAAGGGAGGTCGTGGATACACTGATTGTTATTCCCAATCAGAGACTCCTGAGTCTCGGCGGACGAAATCTATCACTTCTGGACGCCTTCAAAAAAGCCGATGATATTCTTCTTCAAGCGGTCAAGGGAATATCCGATCTGATTCTGGTTCCAGGCTTGATAAATCTTGACTTTGCCGATGTCAGGAGCGTCATGACTAATATGGGTATGGCCATTATGGGAACGGGTGTTGCCTGCGGAGAAAACAGAGCGGTGGAAGCAGCGCAGAGGGCCATTTCATCTCCTCTTCTGGAAGACAATACAATTCAGGGCGCGCATGGAGTTTTACTCAACATTACAGGCGGGCCGGATATGAGTATTTATGAAGTAAATGAGGCTGCATCTCTGATTCAGGAAGAAGCTGATGAAGATGCCAAAATTATTTTCGGTACGGTAATCGACCGCAATATGGAAGATGAAATCCGTATAACCGTCATTGCCACCGGTTTTGATGATTTTTCTAGAAAGAGAACCGAATCATTGGGCAATATTACCAAGATTCACAGAATTGGAGGGAAAGAAGACCTTGCTACTCCAACGTTTATCCGCAGGGAAAGAAAGCTTAATAATAGTGAGGTGGCGGTTGTAGGTCTTGTTGAAGAAACAGAAAATATGGATATACAGATTCCAACATTTTTGAGACGTCAGGCTGACTGATACGTAATGCGGCCTTATTCAGGAATCTTTATTCGTTATTTTCAGTTTTTCATATAGACCATGATAAGAACAATGGATTGGAAACTGAAAAAAATATGCGCAAACATTCTGGAGAAAGAGACCGGATATATAAAAAAAATTTGGGGGGAATACAACACGGTTTGCCTTGCTTACCCCAATCGATACAGTATAGGCATGACGAACCTGGGCTTCCAGACAGTATACAAAATATTTAATGATCAACCTTCCTTTCTTTGTGAGAGAGTATTCCTGCCCGCTTCTGGAAACGATGCCAGATTCGTTTCCGGAACGGCGGGAATCGTCAGCCTGGAAAATCAAAAATCAATTACCGAATTCGACATCTTGGCTTTTTCCGTATCTTTCGAAAATGATTATCCGAATATCTTGAAAATTATAAATTTGGCGAAGATTCCTCTGTTGGCCAAAGATCGTTCGGGAAAAAACCCTTTGATTATTGGTGGCGGCATTGCTTTGACGCTCAACCCTGAACCGCTGGCGGATTTTTTCGATGTTTTTATTCTGGGCGAAATTGAGGAAGTACTACCGAGATTTTGTAGCAAATTTGAGGAGGCGCGCCGTTTCGGCTATGGTCGTAAACAATTTTTAAAAGATACGCAAGAAAGTCTAAATAATATTTATGTGCCCAGTCTTTATGAAGTAAATTATTCCACGGAAAATAAAATTCAGTCAATGAAGCCGCGGGAAGACGGATTGCCGCAAAAAATTAAAATAAAACGCGTAAAGAATATCAATGCCTTTCCCACAGAGGAGGTTATCAGTGCGCCGCGGACAGAAATGGAAGATATGTTTCTGGTGGAGGTAAATAGAGGTTGTGCCAGAGGTTGCCGCTTTTGCGCGGCCGGTTTTGTTTACCGTCCGGTTCGTCTCCGCGGCATTGCGGAGATTTTAGAGTCCGTTAATCGTGGTTTGAAAAAAAAGAAAAAAATAGGTTTAATCGGAACAGCGGTGTCCGATCATCCCGATTTAAAAAATATCTGTAAATACATTATTGCAAAAAAAGCTCAGACCGGTCTTGGTTCCCTGCGGATCGATCAGATTAATGAAAGTGTTGTGGAAATTATAAGAGATGGCGGCATTGAGACTGTTGCGCTGGCGCCGGAAGCAGGCAGTCAGAGAATGCGGGATGTTTTAGGCAAAGGCATAACAGAAGAAGATATAATCCACGCCACGGAGTTGCTGGCGGTAAAAGACATCTCTAACATCAGGCTTTATTTTATGATTGGACTTCCGGGAGAAGATGAAAAAGATATAGATGCCATTATTGAACTTACAAAAAAAATTCAACATCATATCCGCAGTAAGTTTGAAGGTAAGAAAAAGTTCCGCCGTGTTACCTTGAGTATCAATCAATTTATTCCCAAACCTTTTACGCCTTTTCAGTGGTGCTCTCTGGATAATGTCAATATTGCCGGCAGAAAAATCAGAAAAATTAAAGATGCTTTTCGTAGAGACAAACAGATCAGAATTATTCATGATGTTCCCAAATGGAACTATGTTCAGACTCTGCTTTCTCAGGGAGACCGCCAAGTCGGGAAAATACTGCTGGCTGTGAACCGTCTAGAGGGAAATTGGGCAAAAGCATTGAAGGAGGTTAATATTAACCCTGATTTCTATGTTTATCGCCAAAAGCAATTTGATGAGATTTTGCCATGGGACATAATTGACATTGGTGTTTCTCCCCAAATGCTTATTAGTGAGTGTAAAAAAGCAATGAAAATAATTTAAGTAAAAAATTTTACAGTTTTTATCTATCGTTTAATGGCAGGTAGTTGTAAAAATTGATAACTATTTGTAAATATATATTCTGTGTGATTAATATTTCCATCCTATCCAAGTTCATAGCCTTTTTCTCTAAATAATTTTAGGCAGGCATCGGCTACAGTAACATCATAAAGAACACCTTTATTTTTTTCAATTTCTTCAAGGGCAACTTTAACGCCTAATGAAGCGCGATAAGGACGGTGGGAAGCCATGGCCTCGACGACATCCGCCACGGCCAGAATGCGGGCCTCCATAAGAAT
>JAFGLS010000183.1 GCA_016927935.1 Syntrophaceae bacterium | reverse complement strand
CGATTCCTCTTTCGGTAACATCGATTTATGAGTCAACGTATCTTTTTTATCCCTCCCTTCGGTAACATTTTTTATGAGGCAATTCGCCCGTGAATATATTCTTGACATACAAAAAGGGAATTCTTATACTCCGCCGTCCAATTACGGATTTTAGTGCCTGAAATGATTGTCATGTAGTTAGAATCGTTGAAAATTGCGGCCATCATGGCTGTCAACCATATATTTAAATAAAGAAAGGAAGAATCATATGTCTATTATGAATTGGGTTAAAGATGAAACTGTTGCCATTCTCACCATGACCAACGGTGAAAACAGACAGAATCTTGTATTTTCTAAAACCTTGAATTCTATGCTTGATGAAATAATTGCTGATAAAACAGTGACGGCCTTGATTATTACATCCAATGACGTAAAAAATTTCTCTCAGGGTATAGACGTTGAGTGGATAATGGGAAAGATGCAGAAAAATGAACATCAGCCGGTGATTGATTTCATCAATGAAATGGATGTTGTTTTTAAAAAGCTGCTTCTATATCCGGTGCCGGTAATCGCAGCGATTAACGGTCATGCCTTTGGTAATGGATCAATATTGTCCTGCGCCTGTGATTTTAGATTCATGCGGTCGGACAAAGGATTCTTCTGTTTTCCGGAGGTAAATATCGGCATTCCTTTCCGTTGGGGCATGAACGCTTTCATTAAAAAGGCAATTCCAGTGCATATATTGTCAAGGATGCAGTTTACAGGAAACCGTTATACAGCACCGGAACTTGCTCAGTATGATATTATTTTAAAGGCCTGCAACGACCAGGAAGACTTGATGACTTCCGCCATAGCCTTCGCCAAAACTTTCCAGAAGAAACGGGGAATTTTTAGTGAGTTAAAAAAGAGACTGTATGACGATATTATAAAAGTGTTGGATGCGGACTACATGCCATCAACAGCAAAAATTGAATCTCTGGTAAGGATGGATTAGAATAAATAAAAAATTTATTATGATAAACTTTTAAAAATCTTTACAACTAAAGTCGCCGTCTTATTTCATTGGAAATTAGATACCATTTTTGCACACCGTTTTCGAGCCGGAAATAGTGAATAATATAAGCAACCGATAGAACTAAAAGAATAACAAAAAGAACAATAAATAGAACAGATGTATATATGACAGCGAAGCCGAAAATAATCAAAGTAAAAAGGCAGACGAAAAGCATAACGATTAGGTGTACCAATCTTTCATGCTGCATCCATTGAATTTGCTTGTCATGATATGCGAAAATTTCTCTTAATTTTTCATTGTTGGAATTTTTCTCAAGCATTTCTTTGACATAACTTTCATGCTTTTTCATATAGTTGATCATAATATGTCCTGAAATAGTTTTCTTTTTTTTAAATTTTATCATATTTCGAAAAAAATACAGGCATCTTTTTTATGATTCCGTGAAAATGATCCGATAAAATAAAGACTTACAAAATTAGTTTGCCACAAATGCATTGTAATGTTATGTACCGCGGAACAGGGGCATATCAAAAGGAGGAGACAAGATGGTAAATAAGGTCATTTTGATTGGGAGATTGGGTAAAGATCCCATAGTTAGTTATACGCCTAGTGGTGCAATGGTCACAACTTTTAATTTAGCTACAGATGAACAGAGGAAAGATAAGAACGGGGAAAAAATTCAAAAGACGGAATGGCATAGAATAGTTGCCTGGGGGAAATTGGCTGAAATATGCGGAAATTATCTTGTGAAAGGTAAACTTATTTTTGTTGAAGGTCGAATTCAAACCCGTTCATGGGAAGATAAAGATGGTGTTAAGCGTTATACCACAGAAATAATTGCTTCCAATATGCAAATGCTTGACTCCAAAGGGCAAAGCAAAACAGCTGACGATTCTTTTGAGGCTGAAGCAACAGTACCAGAGATTAGTGAAAGCAGCACACCGTTGGATGATGTCCCATTTTGAACGTTCGAGAATTTCTGAAGTCAAATAAAGAGAAATTATACCGCGGTATTTTTTATTAATTTGAAGGTTCATAAGAATACTTTTGAACCGATTTTAGCCGCAATAGTGTGTTTTAGGTTCAATAATTTTAATGTTAAATATCTTACCTTAGTAAGGCATCATAATGAAAATCATAAATGTGTTAATGATACAACCAAAAACTCCTCAAACATTCTGGAGTCATGACATTTCCCTCAAAGCCGCCGGATTCAAGACCGTCATGCCTCCATTGGGGCTGATGACAGTGGCTGCTATGCTTCCGGAAAACTACAAAGTCAAGTTAACCGACCTGAATGTCGGTGATCTTGACCTGCAGGACGTGGAAAAAAGTGATGTTATTTTTCTTACCGGCATGTATGTGCAGCGGGAGTCTTTTGTAAACGTTCTCAATATATGTCGTGAAAGAGGGAAAATTATTGTTGCCGGAGGCCCCTTTGTTCAGGCAGCGTATGGAATGCCGGGACGCGACAAGCTGGAATTGGACAAAATCGATCACCTGATTCTGTACGAAGCCGAAAATAATCTTTCCTCATTCTTACAGGATTTTGACCGGGGAGAAGCGAAAAGAGTATATGATAACAAGGAAAAACCGGACCTGGCGCTTACACCGCCGCCGCGCTTTGATCTGATAAGACCAAACGACTATGCTTGCATGGCTCTTCAGTTTTCCCGCGGGTGCCCATACAACTGTGAATTTTGTTCTGTGGTTCAGACATTCGGCCGCGTGCCGCGCACTAAAGGTACCGATCAATTTATGCGCGAGATTGAGGCACTTTACGCGACGGGATACCGCGGACGCCTGTTTATCGTAGATGATAACTTCACCGCCAACAGGAAGATGGTCAAGGATATGCTAAGGCGGCTGGCCGCTTGGCAGGAAGAGCGGGAATATCCGTATTTGCTGTTCACTGAAGTGTGCATAGACATGGCTGGAGATGATGAACTCTTGGATCTAATGATGAGATCAGGGTTTACTTCTGTTTTTATCGGCATTGAATCGCCTGATGTTGCCACTCTCCGTGCCACTATGAAGAACATGAACATTACCTGTGATATGAGTGTCGCCATCGAAAAGATTCAGAGAGCCGGAATAGAGGTAATGGGCGGATTTATTCTGGGGTTTGACACGGACACTGAAAATGTGTTTGATCGCCAGTTGGATTTTATCCGGCGTAACGGCATTGTTCAAAGCGTGGTTGGACTGCTTGGCGCTATGAGGAATACCGATCTGCATAAGCGGTTGGAACGGGAAGGAAGAATCCTTAAAGATAGTGAACACTGTGGCGATAATGTCAGTACCACACTTAACTTCATTCCCAAGATGCCGGCAGAAAAACTTATTGAAGGTTATAAGCGGGTAATTATGGAAACTTATGATCCTCATAATTACTTTGCCCGAGCTTTGACACTCTTGAAACGGTTTCCTGATATGAGAATATCGAGATTGTACCGGGCGGAACCGTGGCGGAGAAAATTGTCTATGTCCAAATTCAATTATTCCAACAAGTCAAAGCTGGCTTTTGAATTTATAAAGCTTTTATTTTCTTCATTCGGTATTCAAGCATTGGTTTTTATACTCAAGGCGTTGCGTTTAGGGTTACTTAACCTACCCATTTCTATCGAACTGACATTACGCGGGTTACATTACATGAGTGTTACTAAAAGAATCACAGACACGTGATTAACAGAAATAAAAATAGCGGAAGTAAATTAAACTGCGTCTCGATAAATTGTCCGGTTTCTTGATGAAAAATAGACCAATAAAGAAAGCTTATGTTTAAGAATGAAAAATTCTGGTACTTATGCGCTATGCCCGGTGCCGTAGCCGGCTGGATTTTTATTCTGTATGGATTGTTATTCCCGTTTCATGATAAAACAGTAAAAATTTTATGGCTGGCTGTTGTCTTTATCTGGGGCATTGGTCATTTGCTCGAGCTTGCCGCCTCTATTCCCATTGGCAAATCAAAAGGTATTCCCGTAAGAATAGTTGTCATCAAAACAATCGTGTTCGGTATAACCTGGTGGCTGCCCCTTAAATTGGGGTTTATTAGTGAGACTCGTTGACTATAGAAAAAGTTCGTCGTAGTAAGATTCTCTGAGCTATAGCGAAGAGAAAATCGAACTACCCAATCCCGACAAATCGGGATTGGGAACTATCCCAGGAGCGAAGCGACGTGGGATTGTTTCGTTTTGATAAAATTATTTAAGCCAGTATTCCGGCGAAAACTTAGACTGCTTCTATAGTTGATGTCGGCTTGGAAGTAATATTGTAAGTGACGCTGACCACTTCCGGCATTTCTTTGGTTATTTTAGCGGCGATGCTCTCCAGAATATCAAAGGAAATTCTTGTCGGTTGGGCAACGCGCGCATCAAGGCTGTTCCAGCAGCGGATTTCAATCTGATTGCCGAAAACACGCTTGTTGTTACGAATGCCTGTCACACGGTCTTCATGCAGAATAGCCATATACTGAAATGCTTTTGTACCTTTGAGAGCCGATTCGGTAATCGCTGTCGCTTTTCTGACTAGAGCAATTTTAGCGGGAGTTACTTCTCCGATAACCCGGGCAGCCAGAGCCGGTCCGGGAAAGGGAATACGGTTGAAAATGCTTTCCGGCAGGCCCAGTCCGCGCCCAACCTTACGGACGCCATCCTTGCGCAACTCAATAAGCGGCTCCAGAATTTTGTAACCGAAAGCTTCTTGCGGATCAATGCCCAGTTGTTCGAAAACATTATGTTGTCTTTTAATTCCCGCGACGGTTTCATCTACGTCAGTTAGAATAGTACCCTGTAAAAGGTATTTGGCTTTGCTTTTGACGACCAGCTTGCCGAAAACGTTTTTATAGAAGGTCTGCGTGATGGCCTCTCTTTTTTCCTCGGGATCGGTAATTCCTTTGAGGGCGGCAAAGAAAGCGTTGGAAGAGTCGAGAACTTCGACCTGAATGCCGAGCTTTTTAAAAGTAGCAGCCACTTTGGCCGGTTCGCCTTCGCGCATAATGCCGTTGTTTATGAAATATGTTTTTAATCTTCTGCCCAGTGCCTTATGTCCCAAAGCGGTAACAACCGATGAATCCACT
Source organism: Syntrophaceae bacterium (assembly GCA_016927935.1). Taxonomy (GTDB): domain Bacteria; phylum Desulfobacterota; class Syntrophia; order Syntrophales; family Smithellaceae; genus Smithella. Next base: position 1,105 of record JAFGLS010000183.1, on the reverse strand, counting down.
CCGCCGGAAAGGGCGTTAATGGCCAGACCAGCTCCCACGGCCTTTTGGATATCCCAAACTTTATCGGAAATAAATTTCTGTACGTTCATGTTTTTAACTTTTATTTCTTTGATTTTGATCATGGCAGCTCCTTTTGTATAAAATGTTGTGAAATTCTTTAGACGAAATCACACCGAGTTTCAAGTAATAAAAAAATATTAAGTTTTCATTGACTAGTAAAAACAACTTTTTTAAAATCTATTCCGTGGAGAAAGTGAAAAGAATTTTTTAAACCGTTTTCTTATTAAAATTGACAGCTCATTATATATTTTCCATGTTAAGTTTATAAATGAATAAAATATATAGGTCGTATAATGAAGAGTAAAAATCTTAGCATACTTGAAGAATATAATAAAAAGCTGCCTTTATATCAGGATTTCTGCAACGCTATGCAAAATTTGTTGTCACGGTTGTTGGCAAATAACGAGTATAAATATCAAATAGCAAGTCGGATAAAATCATTTGATAGCTTGAAGCAGAAGATATCAAGGAAGGCTGAGAAAGGAATTATATATAAGAAACTGGAAGATATTCATGATATTGCAGGAATAAGAATTATATTTTACTTGGAGAATGATAAGAAAAAATTTATATCTGATCTTTACAAAGAGCTTACACCTCAAAAGCTTGAACTTTTTGAACGTAATAAGGAAAAGGGATACATGTCAACGCATGTCATAGCAAGGTTTGGCCCCAAAAGATTAATACTTGGTGAATACAAGAAGTATAAGGGGTTGCAGTGCGAAATACAGTTAACGTCTGCCCTGTATCACGCATGGGCTGAAATCGAACACGACATTTTTTATAAGTTAAGTGAAAAAGTGATAAATAACCAACAACAAACAGTTAATGAGTTAAAAAGAGAACTTGAAGAAGCCATGATCAACCACATTCAAAAGGCTTCCGATTTGTTGGAATTCGTTGTTGAAAAAGTCAAAAATATAAAATCTAACTAATCTTTTTATAAGAATTTATTTTTATTGGGAGTGTAAATCTAACTGTGTAAATGGTTTTAATTCGGGTAAGGAATAAAACCAGAATAGACAGGAGGATTTATCATGAAGTT
>JAFGLS010000182.1 GCA_016927935.1 Syntrophaceae bacterium | reverse complement strand
CTCCGTATTGTTTTTTAAAAACCTAGGGGTTAGTCTAGCACTATCGCCCTCTTGGAGGTGCACTCTTTTTCATGTTATCATTCCGAACCGCCGCAGGCGTGTGAGGAATCTTAAAAACATTGTGAATAGGACTTCTCATCCCGACAAATCGGGATTCGAAGTGACACAAAGAATAAAGGGTCTGCATGCTTATCATAATTGACGGTTACAACTTAATCAGGCAATCCTTAAGCCTGAAGCGCTGCGAGAACAAAAGCCTGGAAGCCGGGCGCAACGCGCTGATAAAAAAACTTGCCGAATACGAAAAGAAAAAAGCCCACCGGATCACCGTGGTTTTCGACGGCGGGAAAAGCGACTGGATGGATGAAGGAAGAGACAGGGCAGGAAACATCAATATTATTTATTCGCGCCGGGGCGAAAGAGCCGATGATGTCATCAAACGCATAGCCGCTCAGGCGGTGGGTGATGTCATTGTTGTTTCCTCCGACCGTGAAATATCATCTTTTATCACCAGGATTGGACACACTCCTCTGACCTCACCGGAATTCGAAGTGATTATGAACAAAGCTATCTACACATCATCTGAAAAAATCAGGCAAGAACGAAAAACTAAAATCGCTGAGCAAAAGAAAAAAAAGAAAGGTCCGGCTAAACGGCTGCCGCGTACTCAGAGAAAAGTACAGGCTAAAATAAACAAGTTGTAGCTTCAAAAAGAGATTAAAGGCAAAACAGCCAACAGCTAAAAAACACTTGAAAATCATTAATGCTTCTAGTAAAAGTTACGACAACATATAAAAAGCATCGCCCGCCTTAAATTAAAGGAGAACATAATGGCAAAATCAAAAAACAGAAGGTTTTTGTCCTTATTATATTTGTTAACCTGTTTTGCCCTGCTTTGTTGCATTTTTGCCTGCGGCAGCGGGGGGGGAGGCAGAGGCGGCGATGATGACGAAGCAACAACAAACAACAGCAAACTCACTTTAGAAATTACATCCAATACGGTAACGTTTGGAACTCCGGTAACTATTACCGCTACCCTGACAAATGCTGCCGGAAATCCAGCATCAAACACAGTGGTAACCTTTACAGCAGCTTCTGCAATTGTCACTTTTACTCCAGCAGAAGCAACGGCTCTAACAAATGCAGATGGCATTGCCACTATCATTTTGAATGCGGCAAGTATTGATTCTCAAGGAGCGACCAGCATTACTGCATCAGCGCCGATTACCTTTCAAGGCTCAACTGTAACCACTACCAGTAAACCACTGGGAATAACGGTTGGTGGGATAACTGTTACTTTAGGCACAATTACTATAGGCACATCACCAATTTCCGCCTACGGCACAAGCAGTGTCAGCGTACCGGTACTGGTAAACGGCGCAGCCGCCACAGTACCAATCTCAGTGACATTTACTTCTCCCTGCGTGGCCAGTGGAAAAGCAACACTTTCCAGCCCGGTAACAAGTTCCGCAGGTGTTGCGAATTCTACATACAAGGATAACGGGTGTGCATCCGGAACAGCCGCGATAGTAGATACAATAACGGCAGCCGCAGGTGATGATACTGCTACCGCCACAATCACTGTTAATCCCACTGCAGTAAACAATATATCATTTATCTCAGCAACACCTGAAACAATAGGAACTTCGACTGCAAGTTCTCCATTGCTTTCGAAAAGTTCTGTCGTGAAATTTCAAGTGGTGGATAACAACAATAAAGGCAAATCGGGTGTCGGAGTCACTTTCAGTATGCTGCCCACCAATTATTCATCCTTAGGAATCACTTTCAACCCTGCCACGGCGACGTCTGATGCCGATGGATATGTCACAACCTCTGTTACTTCAGGAACAGTACCTACGCCTGTCTGGGTTGTGGCGACTGTAACCGGTAGCAGCCCGGTAATTAAGAGCCAGTCTAATACTCTGACAATAACGACAGGTTTGCCTACGCAAGACTTCTTTTCACTTAGCGTCCAGAGCCACAATCCCGAATGCTGGACTTATGACGGAGTTGAAAATCCTCTAACTATTATCGCGTCGGATCGTTTAGGAAATCCTGTCCCCGACGGGACAGCGTTAAACTTTATCACTGAGGGATCGCAAATAGATCCTGCATCCTGTACAACGACAAGTGGAACCTGCACAGTTAATTTCATATGTTCCGAATACAGACCACCAGACGGGCGGGTGACAATACTGGCTTATGCTGTGGGTGAGAAGAGCTTCGCTGATTCCAACGGCAACAACAGTTATGATTCCGGTGAAACATTCTATGACCTCGGAGATATTTACCTTGACACAAACGAAAACGGCGTTTGGGATACAAGTGAGCAGTATATCTCTTACGCTTCGGGAACAGATGCATGTTTAACCCGTCCCAGTGCGGCAGCTTTGCCATACGGCTGGGATGTTTCCAGCAAAGAAAACACTTGTGACATTATCTGGGGGATCAACTATGTACGGCGCAGTGCTGTAATTGCTCTTTCCGGTTCCTGGGCTTTTCTAGACGACTATAGCCCAATAGATATGGGATCGTCATGCACAACAAGTGTTTCCCGATGGTTGATAGATGTAAACAACAACCCCATGCCGGTGGGAACAACAATAAGTACGGCCAACAATAATGTATATTATACAACTGCTGATTACCAATATGGCAATGCAACGGTTAGCATCGGTGGTTCTCCTGTTTTAAATACAAATAATTATGGCGGCACACCAATAACTATTACAGTTTCAGGAGGACAAAATTGCTCAACAAAACCTATTTTACAATACCCTCAGGGTAGCGTTGATATAATTGTTACAACTCCTAAAGCAAATACTACAACAATTCCTTTTGCAGTAACAGGAGATACCGTAACGGTAATTCCAACTCTTATTTTAACTGCCGGCAGTTCTTCTGTAAAGACAGGTACCGGTACCACTTTAACAGCTACGGTTACGAACCAATTTGGCTATGGCATAGCTGGTATAAACGTAAATTTCACTATCTCTACCAATAACAGTGGAGCATCGTTGTCCAATACAAGCTTGGTAACGAATGCCAGTGGCCAAGCTGTTGTGAATTACACCGCAGGAATCACATCCGGAGTAGCAGATACAATAAGCGCGAGTATGGCAGGAGATAGCGACACTGTTGTTATAAGTGTAACACCATAAAAAAAACTTGTTTGGTTAATTAGTCACTTCATGAAATCCGGCCAAAAGCCCCAAAGCAAATCTATCCGGAACAGCAAAAATATCCCCAAAAGAAAAAATGCGTATAGCATAAAAAAATTGTTGAAAATCAATAATCTTTATGGTAAATGTCAAACACTAAGTTAAAAACTCAACCTATCTTTGTAATTAAGAAGGAGATTAAAATGATAAAATTATCCAAGGCAATATATACACAGACTTTATTGTTGCTGATTTGTTTTGCAATTTTTAGTTTTCTTCCCGGCTGCGGCGGAAGCGGGGGCGGCGATGGAGCAGGAGGAGGAGGCGAAGCAGAAGTAACATACACTCTTACCGTAACAACAAGTCCGGACGTACTTACCTTCAAAGCGGGAGAAACTGTAACCATCACAGCCAACGTTATAGACAACAGTACAGGACTTGCCGCCAGCGGCCAGGCGGTTACCTTTACTATTTACCGCAATAACAGCGGTGGAACTCTTGAAGTCCAGGGGACGGGAACCACAGACGCATCCGGCAACGCCGAAGCAGTCTGGACTTTCGGCTCCAATACTCCGGATGAACAGGTGAGTGATATATTCACAGTCAGCATTCCCGATTCAACACAAACTGTAACCGTTACCAGAGAAGCCGGTGCCGCTACACAAGTGGACGCCGCCTCTCTTGATATTGAAGCTTCACCCACATCAATAAAGACGGACAATTCAACTTTCTCGACTATTACCGTCAACGCGTTAAACGCAGGCAATGCCCTCTTATCCGGCGTAGGGGTGACACTCACTGCCGATACCGGAATACTCAGCGCGGGAAGTCTGACAACTCCGGGAAATGTAACCCTCACCTCTGGCTCAAACAGGACCAACCGCACCGCCACAGTAACGGCAACTTCCGGCGAGATAACAACCCAGATACCCGTACAGATTGTGGGATCCACTGTCACCATTGCTTCAGGTTCATCTTCTATTTCAACCACCGGTTCAACCACGCTGACAATTACCGTGAAGGATGCCGGCAGCAATGTGGTTTCGGGAGCGACTGTTGAACTGACACAATCCTCCTCTTCAGGAGGAAGAGTAACCTTTGGCGCGGATACGGGAACAACCAATGCCAACGGTATTTTCACAACCACAGCCAACGGCAACACCAACGGCACAGTTACCATTACTGCTTCAGCATTGGGGGCAACCGCGTCAACAGCTTTGACCATCACTAGTGGTACTACCTCCGTTTTTGAGATTGATCGGCAAAGAAAATGCACCACTGCTGCCTGTACCTTTTCTGTTGTCACCGGCAATCCAAATCCCACAGCCATGTATTTAACACAAACACTGGAGATACGGGTCAATGCGCCGGGAGCCATTGCCAACGTTAGATTTGCCACGACGCAGGGTACCTTTACTGATTCTTCAAATGCTGCCAACACCGGCAGCGCAATCACGGTTACTGTAGGTAATGTTGAAGCAGGTAAGGCAACTGCCTACCTGACCACAACTCAGGCCGGAATTGCCACTATTAATGTCTACAATTCGGCCAATTTATCCACAAATGACTCTCTCTCTGTGTTCATGACTTCAGCTACTGCTAACAGCATTACTCTCCAGGCAACACCCAATGTAGTGTCCACGAGCGTGGGGACGACGACCGGCTCCTCAACTTTGGTTGCCATGGTACGTGATATAAACGGGGCCCCTGTCGGCAACGCGCCGGTATTATTCACGATAGTCAATCCCACCGGCGGTGGCGAAACCATTTCTCCCGTCGTGGTGATGACTGCCAAAACAACCACGGGCGGTCTTAACCTGGGGGAGGCACGTTCTTCATTTATATCAGGCTCATTGCCCACTGCTGCAGGCGGGGTTTACGTTCGTGCTTCAGTTATCGGCACAACAGTGGCAACGGAAGCAGTTGGATTAGATATTACTCCTTCCGGAAATGACGCAGCCATAATCATCGGCGGCGTGGCCGGCTCCATCGCTTTCGGCATGGCAACAACACTGGATAAGGACGACAGCAGGGCCAATTATACGCTGGAAATGTCCGCTCTGGTTTCCGATGCCAACGGCAATCCGGCACCGGCGGGAACAATTGTAACCCTCAGCCTCTGGCCGATAGCCTGGAGTACGGGAGGTGGCTGCTCCTACGACGCTGATGATGATACCGACTACGCGCTTGTTGATGAAAATTATACCGCGGGAGATGATGATGACGATGACGGAATACCTGGAACAGACCCAAAAATATCCGTGGGAACTTTCTGTAATGAAGACCAAAACGAAAACCTATTTCTCGATACCGGAGAGGATGGTACAAGATTATTTTACGCTTCTAATTGTACAATTCCGGCAATACAGGCGGCACCGACAGTTGACGGATATATTACGGCTGTGAATTCCGCAGCCGGTACTGTGCCGGCATCGGTAACCACTGATGAAAACGGTGTTGCCCATTTCACCATGACCTACCCCATAACCAGTTCCATCTGGACTATTGTCCGACTCCGGGGCAGCACGATTGTTCAGGGAACAGAAACAGTCGGCCAGGTAATCTGGCGCCTAGCTGCCACGTCAGCCGATATAGGACCACCGTGCGCAATAACCGGATCTCTTTACAACTACTAGAGGTGAATTAACGATTGGATAATTAAAAAGCCGGCTCTGATATCAGAGCCGGCTTTTTATAATGACACTCGCTAAATCTTAATAACCGAACATGGTGTAGAGGTCGCTCTTCTGGAACGCGAGGGACTTGAATATCTTGGAATTGAGATTCGCCTTCTCCTGTCCGTCCACCTTGCTGAACATCATGCTTATCCCGTATTCCCCGCTGGGCAACGGGTTAAGCCTCACCACCATAGCGTTGGCGACAACATTTTCAAACTCCTTGCCGATTCTGGAAAAATCCAGAGTGACCCTGATGACGCTGGAAACCTTCAGGGGCACTTTGGATTTAAAATAAAGACCGCCGTCGCTTATATTTTCCGATGTTCCCATATATTCGCTTATCAGGGATGCGTCCGAGGATGCCTCCTGAATTGTTTCAGCCGCCTTGACGGGCAGTTCAATATTGAATCTCGTGGCTTTCCTTCGCAGCATTTTCCGCCTGATTTCTCTCCTCCTGTTTTGGGCAACGCTTAATTTATTGTTGCGGCGCTCCGGCTTGAAACGTCTGTCGCTCTTGGTGACATGTTCCTCCATCCAACCCTCGAAATCGGTCATGAACCACTGCTCCATGGCATCCTCCAGTTTCAGTTTGCTGTCGGAGGCCTTTTTGTTTTCATAATATTTCATTATTTCATCTTTTATGGGCTGATACAAATCTTCATACTTAATTATCTTTTTCATCATAACCTCTTTTATTATAAATTAATTTTTATATCTTTTCTCATTTACAAAAAACTCTAAGAGCCGCCTTTCCGGAGATACTCCTTGTAAATTTTTGCTCCATTCTCAAGAGTGATATCGGGATTGTATCCCAGATCATTTCTCGCCCCGGAAATATCAAACCAGTGAGTGCTGGCCATCTCTTCCGCCACAAACGGAGTTACCAGAGGCTCTCCCTTTAGTTTCAACTTATCATAAATTTTTTCAAAAAACAATCCAACCGCGTAAGCAAGTCGCTTCGGCACGTGGCGCCTGACATGGGGAAGTTCGTATATGTCCATAATCATATTAATTATGAATTCCATTTTTTTAGGCTCCCCATTGGTAATGAAGTAAACCTTGCCGGCAATATTGGCGCCGGGCTTAAGCTTGTCCAGGGCAAGAAGATGCGCTTTGGCTGCGTTTTCCACCCAGGTGATATCAATTATATTTTGGGCGTTGCCGATAAACAAAAGCCTGCCCGCCTTCGCCCGGGAAATAAGGCGCGGAATAAGATGATTATCTCCCGGCCCCCAGATTAAATGCGGCCTCAGTGAAACCGTGGCCAGCTTATCTCCGTTGGCCGCTATAACCATCTTTTCGGCCATCGCCTTTGTCTTTGGATAGTTCGAGAGATAATGATCGGAATAGGGCAATGATTCATCGGCGCCTTCTATGTCACCTCCGCTAAATACAACGCTGGGAGACGAGGTATATACAAGTTTGTCCACGCCATGTTGCTGACATGCCTTAATCACATTTTCTGTTCCTACAACATTGGCGCTGTAGTACTCATCATAAGGCCCCCAGGCACCTGCTTTGCTTCCGACATGAATGACCGCGTCACATCCGGAGACGGCATCGGCAACAGCATTGAAATCATCAAGACTGCCCTGCTTTTGCTCTATACCGAGTTTTTTCAACATATCATAGGAACCGCGGGAAAAGCTGCGCACGTTGTCGCCCCGCTCCAACAACTGGCGGGCAACATAACTGCCCAGAAATCCGCCGCCCCCTGTTACAAGAATTTTCATGACAGCTCCTTTTGCGCCCAGACGGCCAGATTTTCCCTTAAAATCTTCGCATTGTGCCGCACATCCACAGGAAACTTGTCGTGATAAAGCACTGTTTTTATCGGCTTTGTATGTTCATGCTTCTGCGCCATGTCCAGCAGTTCCTTCGTCAGCGATGCCTTTTCCGCGGAACCAAGCTGTATTCCTTTTTTAAGCTGAATGCACATTACAGGCACATTCTTACCATTTTGCTTCACGCCGACAAGCGCGCTCCGGTCCACTTTAGGATGATTGTTGAAAATTGCCTCGCAGGGAATGGAGAAGAACGTTCTCTCCCCTGTTTCGACGCGGTGCGCTTTGCGGCCGCACATCCAGAGCCTGCCCTGATCATCGAGATAACCGACATCCCCCATGCGGTGCCATATTTCACCGGTCTTTTCATCCTTAATCTTGGCCAGTCTGTTCTGCAAATCACGCTTGTAATACTCTTTGGTAACCACAGTCCCCTTGACCGTAATCTCTCCAATTTTATTAGGAGGAAGCCTCAACGAGTCAGACCACTTTTCAATCGGTTCCTCGGTAATTCCTATAACAGCCACTTCCATTCCCTTCACGGGCTGCCCCACACAATTTCCGCCGCCGCTTTCCGTAATCTGCTTAGTCTCTTTCAGAATAACATCACTGCCGATCATTGTTACCGGCAGCGCCTCGGTGGCGCCGTACGGCGTGAACACCTGCACCCCCGGAGAAAGATGTCTGACCAGCCTTTCAATTGAAGGAATGCGCGCGGGAGCGCCCGCCGAAACAATTTGCCTGATAGTAGGCAGGTTTATGTTATTTTCTTCGCAGTAAAGACCAATCTTTTCAATCAGCATCGGAGAAGCAAACATGGATGTGCATTTCTGATCCTGTATTGCCGTCACAATTTTTTTCGGATCGGCGGCAGCGGGCTTGGTGGCATCCATGTCCGGAATAACACACATGGAGCCGGACGCGGGATCAAACAGCGCGAACGGGGGAAAGGTGGAAAGATCTATCTCCTCCCGTCCCTGATAAATAGCTTCCTGCAGGACTTTCAGCTGGCCGGTGAGTATCCTGTGCGTATAAACAACGCCCTTGGGTATTCCCGTATTGCCGCTGGTGAACGCGAGAATGGCCATGTCATCGGGATCCGCGCCTTCATAAATATACGGCTCGTCGCTTCCTTTTTCTTTGACCTGCTGTAAATTATAACCGCCCCAGAAGTATTTCTTTCCGACGGTTACTTTTATTCTCAATGTCTTTTTCGCCCATCCTAAAATAATCCTGCCGATGTGAGCTTTCGGAATGCCTATGAATGCCTCCGGCTGGGCTTCTTCCAGACACTTCTTCAGATTTTTCATTCCCATTCCCGGATCAACCAAAACAGGTATGGCGCCAATCTTCAATATGGCCGTAAGCACGGAGAAGAAATCCGTGCCGGGAGTAACCATCAGGACGGTATGCATACCCTTGGTGATGCCGATTTTCCAGAGACCATGAGCAATCTTGTTGCTTTCCAAATCAACCTGCCTGTAGGTTCTGGTTTCATAAATGGCTTCGCCGTTGGTTTTCCAGCCGACGGTTACCGCTACAATAACCTTATCCGGCTTCCGCCTTACCAAATCCATTATATGATCAAACAAGGGAGTGAACCCTTCTTCCTGCGGTTTTTTTTCAACCGGTTTCCTTTCTTCGTAGGAAACCTTCTCTTTTATGAACTTCTCGACAAGTGGAATGATTTCCTTGTACTTGTCTTCGAGAACATAGTGATGCCCGTCTTGGAATTTGTGCACTTCGGCATCCGGAAAATAGCGCTGGAATTCAGCCAACACCTTCGGGCAAAAGACTATGTCCCTCATTCCCCAGCAAAAGAGCTTCGGAACATTCTTCAGACGCTTCAGCTTTGACTCCAGCAGAAGACCCATATCATACATAGGATCGCCGGGTTTCAGCGGTATGTCCTGAACAAACCGGTGCACGGATATGCGATTTTTCCAGGAATCATACGGATGGAGCAAGCCGGCCCGGACATCTTTAGGTAATTTATAATTAACACCAACGTGTCTCATGGCGGCCATTGCGGAAAAAGCATTCAGCCCCCTGAGAAAAAAAGCGCTTATAAAAGGTATTCTGCAAAGTGATAGCGGCAAACTCATATTTTTGTTGATCGGCCAGAGAAAGGCGGATGTATTGAACAAAATCATCCCGGCGATTTTCTCAGGATGCTGCGCAGCGTAAAAGGAACCTATTATGCCGCCCCAGTCATGTCCGACAAGGGTGAACTTTTTCAGCTGCAAATGCTCTATAAGAGCGCCAAGATCTTCAACGCGTCTTGCCGCCGTGTATTGGTACTGATCGTCTCCCGGCTTATCCGACAGTCCCATACCGATATGATCCACAGCTATAACGCGATAATTTTTGCTCAAATCTTTAATAAGATTTCTGTAGTAGAAAGACCATGTCGGATTTCCGTGCACCATGACAACGGGATTGCCTTTGCCCTCATCAACATAATGCATCTTGAGTCGATTGATTGTAAAATAATTGCTTTTAAAAGGATAAAGATCTCGGTTTAACATAAGTACCTCGGTAGATTAGATTTTTTTAATGATATAATTTTTCGACAGATTGTCGAAAATGGTAATCTCTCTCGAAAAATTATACAAGGTTTATCTGTCAATATCATCTTTTTTAAAAAACCTCTTTAGAAAACTTGTAAACTGCTTGCCTCCTGACGAATAAACTAATCAAACTTCATAAACTGCAAGAGCCGCAGTAAGTCCGGAGCCGGCTCCGACAAACAGCACCTTATCGCCATTTTTTAGGATTCCATCTTTATTCGCCATACAATAGCCTATAACGAGATCCGACGAAAACGCATTCCCAAATTCCTTGTAGGTGGAAATACTTTTTATTCCCTTGGACCCAAGAACTTTAGATATCTTCTCTCCAAAACCAGGAATAGACTGAGACGTTATAATGATATCTATCTCTGAAGGATTTATATCACCTGACAAGACATGTTCTTTGATCGCTCCCAGCGTGTGTTTTTCCAGCTTTTCGTAATAGTCAGGGGCAATATCTACATTAACGAGCTCTCTACCCTTGGGTCCATAAGCCTTAATATCTATATACCCCATGTAACTTTTAGACCCTGTCGGGGATGTTTCAAACATGAAACTCCTGAATCCTCTTCCTTCCTTTTTCGATTTTTCCAGGAGAACTGCGGAACCGATGTGAGTATAAGGAAAGTCGGGCGATACCTTTTTTGAGGGGTGCACTTCCGATGATACGATCATGACAAGTTTCCTTTCATGGTTGCGTATAAAGGCATCGGCTACCTGAGCGGCATACAGAAAGCTGCAAGCGCCGTTAAACAAATCAAAAGACAAAGTAGATTTATCTTTTTTATATACGCCGGGATCCAGACTTAGACCGAGTTTCTTCTGAATAAGCGCCGCCATAGCAGGCTCCGCTATGTTCTCTTCCTTATAGATACCGGTGTTGATCAGAAGGTCTATATCCTGCTTGTCTATGCCCGCCTTTTTAATACATTTCTCGGCTGCTATCACAGCGCTGCCCACCGAGCCATCTCCTTCATTGCGTTTGCTAAGAGCCGCCTCTCTAATCATCATGCTCATTGCCACTCCTCATTGATCCCATTGATCCAAATTTTATAGATACATGGCCCATCGTGATACCGGATCCCAAAACTATCGCTAATACCGTTGTCCCTTTCTTTATTGCTTTGCTTTTAATATAATCATGAAATCCCACAAAATGTGACGTGGACGCCGTATTCCCATATTTATGTACAATGTACATACACTCGGGCATGGTTTCTAGTTCACAGAATTTCTGGATTTTATGCAAAGCAGTTTGCATTGCTCTGGTTGATGTCTGGTGAGGGATGACAAAATTGAATTGAGACGCTCTTTTCCCCCAATCATCTATTCCCGCCTTAATGATTTTGGGCACGCGGGCTATGACTTCAGCCTGTATTTCCATGGCCTTTGCGTACATGGCCACCCCCTCGTTTTTAATACTCGGCTTTCCTAAGCACATCTCCGCAAATTCCGAAAACGTGCGTAACTCGATGTCCCATATATAACCATCTTCATCGCTGGGCGACTCATCCATGATAACACATGCGCCCGCATCGCCCACAGTGAGTGACGCGAACTGATCATCAATAGGCTCGGAAATCTCCTTTATCGCGGTATCGGTAATGGGAGTGATGCACTCGCCGCTTACCACCATCCCCCTTTTAACCACTCCCGCCTTGATCAGATTATCCAGAACATATACACCTGTGAACATGCCCGCACATGCATTGGACATGTCAAAATTCATTGCGCGCCTGACTCCCAGAGCATTTTTTAATAACTGGGTCATTGTCGGTTCATAAAGGAACTTTCCATCCTTGAATCTGGTTATCTGCGTCGTTATTATAACATCCATATCAGACGCATCATATTTTGAATTTTTCAGACAGTCCTTGACGGCTTCCAGGGCAATGGTGAACGAATCCTCTGATTCCGACCGCATCCTTCGCTCTTTTATACCCGTCAGATCCTCTAAATCAAAAATAGGCGGTATAGCCATCCTGGCTATCAATTCCTTTGTAGTAACGGATTTTCTAGGCACGTACGCGCCAATGCTCTCAAATCTTGTTTTCTTTAAAGAATGCTGCACTTTTCACCCCCCTTGTAAGTATTAAACATCAATGAAGTACAACTTTTCATAAGGCCATTTAATAATTATATAGCTTGAATCTTATAACACTATGTCGTCAGAATTTGATAACGGGACAAGACGTTGTCTTTGCGCACGAATGTATGACAAATAGGAAATTCTTCTTTGACTGTCAAGGATTTTTTGGGAATTATCAAGCATTTGTCAGCGTGAAGAATAATTATTCTATAGCTGTTGCTGGCTGCAATAAACAATATGGAGAAGAAAAGCCTGGTTCTTTTAAAAAAGCTACGAAAGAAAGGCGGAAATTTGGGCAATAAGCCAATCTGTCCAGACATCCAGGCCGTTTCCATTCTTGCAGGAAACCTCGAAAATCTTGATGTCTTTGTTGAGTTTTTTTGCCCTCTCTTTAAGCAGTTCCATATTGAAATCCGACAAACCCAGATAGTCAATTTTGTTAACCACCAGTGCAGCGCAGATACTAAACATGAGCGGATATTTGAGCGGCTTGTCGTCACCTTCGGGAACACTCAGGATCATCGCATTTTTAATCGCGCCTGTATCAAATTCAGCCGGACACACCAGATTGCCTACGTTCTCGATGATGACAAGATCAAGCGCGTCTAAATCAAACGCATCCAGACCTGTCTTAACCATGGCGGCATCCAGGTGACAGAATCCGCCGGTTCTGAGTTGCACAGTTTTTACACCCAAACCGGCAATTTTTTCGGCATCTACAATAGAATCTATATCCGCTTCGATTACACCAATCCGGTAGCGCGCCTTCAAGCGTTCAATCGTGTGCATAATCAGACTTGTTTTGCCCGACCCCGGCGAAGACATGAGATTCAGGACAAATGTTTTTTTATCTTTCATCTCCTTCCGGAGAAGTCCGGCGAGGTTTTCATTATCGGACAGAATTGTTTCCTTAATTTCAATGAGCCGAATTTCATCCATTACTGCACCTCCATGTCTTTTATAAAATATTCCCTGCCGGAAACGATGGTGAATTCCTTATTCCCACAAACAGGGCAGACAAAGTCTTTCATATTATTTACTTCAACTGAAACATTTTTTCCACAGCCACCACAGCAGAGCACAACCGGAGTATGTTCTATCACCAGGTGCGCGCCTTCCGCCATGGTGCCCTTACTGATATAGTCAAAATAGCGCTGAATCCATTCGTCCTGCAAATCACTTAATCCGCCGACAGACAGGGATATACTGCACACTTTATTTGCGCGATTCATCATGGCATGTTTGAGTACGATATTCAAAATACTCTGTGTTACCGGCAATTCGTGCATTACATACTCCTTTTAATCCCGACTAAATGGAACAAATCCACTCCTTCTCTCCCTTTGTCATTACTATATCAGAGGACATTCTTTTCTCAATTCAATTTTTTTTAAAAACAAGCTTCCCTTTCTTTTTGTACTCCGATACCACATTGTCAATCATAAGAACCTGCAAGTGGGTGTACACTTCAGAAAGCGCTAGAAATATCTCAAGAGGTGTCATTATTCCCCTTATTTCAGGAAATAATTTTCTTGCTATCTGATAGGCGCTCTGCTCTCCTTCATCAAGTATTGACAGTATGAGATTCTGCCTGTCATTAAAAAACCGCCTGTACATATCCGTTATTTCCCTGAAATTGTCTATTGGCGTGCCGTGCGCTGGATATATTATGGAAGGATTCAGAGACTCAACTTTGGCAATCGAATCGAAATATTCCTTCTGGCTTAGTCGCGACGGAAGAGGCGATTGATGATCAATCATTACAAAAGCGTTCGGTGTTATGTGCGGCAAAATATGGTCGCCGGAGAAAAGAATTTTTTCGTTTTCCAGATATATACAGATATGGCCCCGGGTATGTCCGGGCGTGTCTATTACCGTTCCCTGATAATTTCCCATCTGGATGATTTCACCATCGAGCAATTTCCTGTCAACCTTGCATTTTCTGGATAAAAGACTGAATGCGGCAATTATAAAAACGGACAGAAAACGAAACTTTACGGGAACATCCATAAGCCCCAGAAATTTTGCATAGCTGATAACAAAAGCCCCCTCACCCTTTTCCAGTCTCATCACGTCTTCTTTATGAGTGGCTACTGTTGCTTTCCCCCTGGAGTTTTTTACTATCTTTTTCGCGGAGCCGCTGTGATCTATATGTCCATGCGTGATAATCACCTGTTCAATATTGGAAAAATCCAAACCTAATTCCCGGAGAGCCTTTTTCAGGAGGCCGGATGTTTGCAGTATGCCGGTATCGAGCAGAGTTATTTTTTTACCTGTAAAAAGATATACATTCACCGGACCGGGATTTTTCATGGGTAACGGCAGGGTGATTTCATATATATCAGGATAAATCTCCCGGCTAAATCTCAATTTCTTATTTTCATTCATATCCTGTTTTTCGTTTATCAAATCTGATGTTCTATTTTGCGTAAAAGAAAATTGAAAATCAATATCTAAGGAATATAACTTTTGGCAAAATCAATAAATTTTTTATGAAAAAGACGTACTTCAAATTGATGCCTATAAATTAAATAAAAATTTCTTTCCATTTGATATCCCCGAATGGGAACTTCACAAAGTAATCCCTGGGACAACTCACGCGAAACAGCATGAATAGAGATTACGGAAACTCCTAATCCGGCAATGACCGCCTCCTTTATTGCTTCGGAGCTTCCCAATTCACAACAAATGTCAAATTGAGACAAGTTGATTGATCTTGATTTTTTCAAAAATGATTCAAATAATTCCCTCGTTGCCGAGCCTTTTTCCCTGACAACAAACGGCTCGTTCAATAATTCCGCTAGGGTAACTGATTTCTTTTTACACCAGACATGATCCTTGGAAACGATAAGAACCAGACGATCTTTCCATAGGATTTCTGCCGCAAGTTTTTTATTGAAAGGCTTCTTGCCGATAAAACCCATTTCCACTTCGTTATCCAAAACCATGTTCATCGCTTCTTCGCTGTCTGCTGTTTTGATGTAAATGTGAATATCGGCATTTGTTTTTTTAAAATCATTCAAGGCGCGCGGAAGAATGTACGTGGCAGGAATCGTACTGGCGCTCAAATAAATATTACCGCCGGACTCTTTACGCAGGGCAAAAACCTTTTCCTTCGCCTCATCCCGCAGCCTGACCATGCGGCGCGCGTAATCGTATAAAATCTTTCCTTCCGGCGTCAGCGAAATACCTGCGCTGCTGCGGTTAGCCAATCTCGCACCGAGGCAATCCTCTGCATTTTTGATATTTTTGGTCAACGCGGGCTGGCTCAGAAGCATTTTCTTGGCAGCGCGGCTGAAGCTCCCTTCCTCCACCAGAGCAATGATGGCCTCCATCTGCTGAATGGTAATGTTTTTAAAATGATCAATCGACATGCGGGGCTTATAGCACAATACAATGATTCATTAAAAGAAAATTATAACTATTATCAATATGCTATATTCCATAAGTTTATAATAAAAACGCTTGTATTTTACAGATAGACTCCCACACTGGCGAGGGACGAAGGAACGCCGGGCGTATGCCTGAGGGTCTATGTATTACATAATGACATTTTAACCCAATTTACTAATTCCTTTTCCACTTCCGTCCCGATTTTGCATCGGGACACCTCCGCCAGCGGAGGATATGAAATAACAATGTTTATAACTGCTACACAGTCTAATGTAATGTCTCATAAATATCTGTACAGCATGTCATTTCTCATCCCGATAAATCGGGATGAGAAATCTTAATAAATTTCATCAGAAAAAAGATATCTCCCGCTGGTCGATATGACAATATTTTGATGATCTATTAAACTGGAAAGAATAATCACCATTGCAATATTACTTTTATGAATTTGCTTTTATAATTCCCGGCTGTTAAAAGCTGACAACATTTTTCAAGGGAGTTTTGTTAATGAAAAACATTTTTTCCTCCCGCACGGGAATTATCATGGTCGGCGCAATCATCGGTATCCTTGCTGCTCTACTGCAGTACTTCGGCAATCCGGCAAACATGGGTATTTGCGTGGCCTGTTTTGAACGCGACATAGCCGGAGCGCTTGGTTTGCATCGGGCGGCTGTCGTCCAGTATCTGCGACCGGAAATTATGGGCTTTGTCTTGGGCGCGTTTATCATGTCTGCTTTTACCGGTGAATACAAACCGCGCGGCGGTTCATCGCCTTTAATCCGCTTTTTTCTGGGCTCATTTGCCATGATCGGCGCTTTGGTCTTCCTGGGTTGTCCCTGGCGAGCCCTGCTTCGCCTAGCCGGCGGTGACGGAAATGCAATCTTGGGTTTGCTGGGACTGGTCACGGGAATTTTCGTCGGCATTTTGTTTTTAAAACAGGGTTTCAGCCTTGGACGCTCCTATTCGCAGGCAAAAGCCAGCGGCTGGATTATGCCCGGTCTGATGCTGGGACTTTTCTTTTTACTTAATTTTCGCGTATCGTTCGCTGAAGGCGGACCGATCTTTTTCAGCGCCAAAGGTCCCGGTTCCATGTACGCGCCCGTCATCGTCAGCATAATCGCCGGACTTGTTATCGGCGCCATTGCCCAGCGCAGCCGTTTCTGCACGATGGGCGCGTTAAGAGATGTGATGTTGACCAGAGACTTTCATTTAATCAGCGGTGTCACAGCTTTGCTGGTTTTTGCTTTTGCCACCAATCTGGTTCTGGGTCAATTCAAAGCCGGTTTTGAAGGTCAGCCGGTTGCCCACACGAATCACTTGTGGAACTTTTTGGGAATGTCGCTTTCCGGTCTGGCCTTTGCGTTGGCCGGCGGATGCCCCGGCAGGCAGCTTTTTCTTTCCGGTGAAGGCGATGCCGACGCGGGGGTGTTTGTGCTGGGCATGATTGTCGGTGCTGGAATTTCACACAATTTTGCCATGGCCAGTTCCCCCAAGGGCGTGGCAGCTTTTGGTCCGATCGCTGTCGTTATCGGAATCGTCTTTTGTCTGATTATCGGTTTTATGATGATGCAGAAAGCAAAGTAGGAAAAGAGGCAGATGTTATTCGGCAGAAAAAATAAATCCGGATTGGATGGCGGCGGTCTTATTCTTTTCCAAACTGTCGAGGAAGCCATAGCGGCAGAGAAAATTCTCAAGGAGGAAAACTACGAGGTCAAGCTGGTGGCGCCTCCGCCTGCTCTGCGCAAAGGATGCGACCTCGCCGTTGAAATTAATATTGCCGAAAAGCCGGGAATAGAAAGATGTCTTTTAAGCAAGGATGCAAATTTTGTGGAAATATTGCCGCTAAAGGGAGAGGGAGAACTGCTTAATATCGTTAAAACAAAGGATTTCGGCGATTCTCTCATGGTCAAGGCCGGCAATATGAAACTGACGTTTGATAAAAAAACGGGAATTATTCTGAACATCTCCGGCGGCGGCTGTCCGGACATTCCTTACTTGCACATCAGCATGCTGGATAAAAAATTAACGGAGGCATTTTCTCCGAAGCAAAAAGGTTATACGCTGTGCGCGCTGATGCTGGATCGAGCTTTCACCGAAGCTTTGGAAATATGGAAGAAGGAGGCAAACTGAAATGCTCCTTGTTTGCGGAACCATTCCTCGGGACAATGCGGCACTCATCAAAGGCGAGGCTGTCTTTGAACAAGAAAGGCTTTTGATCAACGATTCAGAAATCCCCTGTACGCAGGGGACGGCCGCTCTGATCAGCGCCGCCTGTGTAACGGCTCAGCATTTAAAAAGCGCGCCGCCGCAGGTCGCATTAGCCGGTGATACAGGCAGAGGCAAAGGGAGCCATCTTCTTTACGATTACTTAATCAACAATCTATCCAATTTAAATCCCGATATTCTCCTAATGCATTACATTCTTCCGATAATGGGACAGATGAAGAAAGTGGTTGCTGCGGCAACCCAATGTAAAAAAAAGCCTGTACTTATAGCGGATGCCTCTTCCATGTATGCCGCCAAGGCGGCAGGACTCGCTGAGAAATTTGACATCTTTACGCCGGACCCCTGTGAAATGGCTTTTCTGGCCGATCCGGACGCGGTTCATCCGGCATACATCAAACATCATTTGTTCACCGCGGACGGTGCGCATGCCAAAGAATTTATCACAACCGCATACCAACAAAAGGGAGCGGCAAAAATTCTTATTGCCAAAGGTTCAACTGATTATGTCATTGAAAGGGGAACCATTGCTTATACGATTTCCGAACCGGATATTCCGGCCCTGGAAGCCATCGGCGGCACAGGAGACACAATTAGCGGCATGGCTGGCGCGATGATTGACGCGGGGATGACGCAGATTGATTCCGCCTTGGCGGCGCTGAAAGCCAATCGTAAAGCAGGCGAACTGGTCAACGCAACGCCTGGCACCAAAATCAGGCAACTTATTGCCGCGATTCCCGATGCATTAAACAATATTTTATAAGGAATACAAGAAAGGATGGGAATTATGACTGAGGTAGATGTAAGAGGATTAAGTTGTCCGATTCCTGTTGTCAAAACGAAACAGGCCATGGAAAGCAATCCGTCGGATGAAATCACTGTCCTGATCGACAGCAACGTTTCCAAGGAAAATGTGACCAGACTGGCAAAATCAAAAGAATACTCCGTTGACATTCAGGCGGCAAAAAACGATGAATATAAACTGACTTTGAAACCGGCAAAATGATCAGCGCGTAATTTTTTTTGACAAAAAGCCCCTGGACATTTTTACGATGTTCAGGGGCAAATCAAGAAATTTGTTATTCTAATTGGCTATAATAATGTCATTTCGAATCCCGATTCAAAGCCGGGCGTATGCCTCTTAATCGGGATGAGAAATCTTGATAATTATAAAAAAACACAAGACATCTCCCCGAGCATACGGACTGTGTCACAATAGCAAAGAATGTCATCTATGAAAAAGTTCTTCAAGTGAAGAATGCACCTCAAGTCTTTATTGTTTTTCGGAAGCGGAGAGACAGCTTGGATCTCG
>JAFGLS010000181.1 GCA_016927935.1 Syntrophaceae bacterium | reverse complement strand
CTCCGTATTGTTTTTTAAAAACCTAGGGGTTAGTCTAGCACTATCGCCCTCTTGGAGGTGCACTCTTTTTCATGTTATCATTCCGAATCCGCCGTAGGCGTGTGAGGAATCTTAAAAGATCCCTCGTTGCACTCGGGACAAGGATTTCTCGTCACTGCGTTCCTCGAAATGACATGAAAAAGCATTATGACTCAGTCCCTTTGGTCGAAATGACAAATTGATCATTATGCAAATAGTTCAGAAAAGCACCTATTTCGTCTTTGCCGGCGACCTGAAACAATCTTATAAACATTTTATGATTCAGGAAGAGAAACCTCTGCCGATGCCTGCGGAAAATAAAATATTTTTTCGGGATGGATTATCCTGGTGCCTGCTTTGTTCTGTGACGTTTTGACCTCGATCCATCTTCGGCATAATAGTATTTGTATTGATAGCTATCGTAATAGGTGACTTTCTGTACATCAACGTGATTAAAAACAACTCCCAGAACGTTCGCCTTGACATTCTGAAGCTGCTTCCATGCCTGTTTGATCTGATCTTTGGTTACCTTTCCGGAACGAAGCACAATGACAACGGCATCAACCATTTTGGAAAGCACCAGCGGATCTGTCACAACGTTTATCGGCGGTGAATCAATGATAACGTTATCATAATGTTCAAGGAATTTATCAATGGCCTGTTTCATGCTGTCCGATCCCACTAATTCTGCCGGATTGGGCGGAATCGGCCCGGAGCAGATATAGTTCAAATTTTGTACAGGTGTATCTTTTACTACTGACCGCCAATCCTCGTCACCGACGAGTATATTGGTGAGACCCTTTTCATTATTTTCTCCGAACATGCGGTGCTGCTGAGGCCTTCTCATGTCCGCGTCAACGAGAAGCACTTTCGCTCCCGTCTGAGCCATGACGGTGGCAACATTCGCCGACGTGATTGTTTTTCCCTCACCAACGTTGGCGCTGGTTATCAGAATGACCCTGGGTTTGTGACCTGCTGTCGAAAAAACAATACCCGTCCTTATGCCGCGATAAGATTCGCTTGCCGATGACAGGGAATTATGCAACGCGACAAGTTGTTCTGTCGGATTATCAGCGGAAATCTCAAAATGCGGCACTGAACCCAGATGGGGAATGTTTAATAATTGTTCAAGCTCTTCCGGGCTCTTCACGGTTTTGTCGAGATACTCGATAAGAAAAGCGATGCCAATCCCCAGAAGTAGTCCTAACGCAACAGCAATCAGCATACTTTTTCTTAAATTCGGTTCATAATAGTCCGTCGGCACTTCGGCACGGTCGAGGACATGAACATTGACAGTTCTGACTTCTTCGTTGACCGATGTTTCCTTCATCCTTTTCAGAAGTGTATCATACAGCGCCCGATTGGAATCCACCTCCTGCTGTAATACCTGATACTGGATGGCGATTTTATCTCTGTTTATGGTCTTGCTCTGGCTTACGCTGACGGCACGTTTCAAAGTGTCTTCCTGCTGAAGGGCGATTTCATATCTGCTTTTCAGAGAATCAACTACATTCCTTATTTCCTGCATCTTCTGTAGTCTAAGTTTTTCTATTTCCTGATTCAGGGCAACCATAACGGGATGTTTAACTCCGAATTTCTGTGCCTTTTCCATCTTCTCCCGTTGGAGGGCAACCTCCTGTTGCTTTATTCCAACGATGATGGAATTATTCACAACGGCGGGAATAGATTCTACCTTTGTACTGTCATTTAACACGTTTAATGCCTGCTTGTACTGTATCTCGGCCTCTACCCTCCTGTTGGTTGCTTCCAGCAACTGTTGATTGACCGTGGAAAGATTCTGGCTGCTGAGATCCTGGCCTCGATTGCCGTCTCTTGGGGCTTCCAGCGCGGCAACACCGTATTTTTCTCTGTATTGCTGAAGAGCAAGTTCGGATGCCTCCTGTCTTGCTTTTGCCGCCTTCACCTGCTCATCCAGAAATCGTGAAGCCTCTTTCTGACCCTTCACCCGTAGATTCAGATTCCAATCCATATAGGAATCAACCAGTGTGTTCGCCAGCATTGCCGCAAGGTTGGGATCCTCCGAGTCAACACTTATATTTATAAGCTGGGTATTTTTAACGGGTGTGACAGTCAATCCTGAAAGGACGATATTATTTAAGGCAGCGTTCTCTTCTTCGCCTTCACCTGTAATCTGTCTCCCGACAGGATATTGATCAGACGATTTAGCGTCCGGCGGGGAGCCCGATTTCAGCCATTTTTTTGGTGCATTAATCCACCTCTTCAAAGTAAGTGTAAAAACACTGCCAATTTTCTGCGTCCTGTAGTCAGGATAAAAGACTTTTATCCTTCGACTCACATCCTGCGCCAGCGTGCGGGACTCGAGTATCTTGCACTGCGTCTGGTAAAAATCAGCGTTAGTACAATCATGTGCATAGAACTCCTGCGGACTTACCATATTCGGATTTGCCTGTTCTACCATGATTTGCGTTGTCGCACGATAGATGGGAACCATCGTTAATGTTTTTATTATCATCGCGATGAAAACTAACAGAAAGACGCCTATGATGATTATTTTTTGCCGCCGGATAACGTTCCAGTACTGAAGTAAATCTGTAACGTTAATAGGGCTTATCCTGTTTATCTGATTTGGTCTATTTATCTGATTCATGAAATTTGTTTTTTGTCGTGTTCAGTTAGTCACGCCGCTAAAAAAAGCTTTCCGGTACTATAATAGTGTCACCGGACTTGACCGGAGTATCCATGCCGACACGCGTTTCCGTCTGCTTGCCTTTAATCACTCTCACAATTTTTGTTCTGTTAGGCGCGGCTTTGGGTGTCAATCCTCCTCCGATAGTGATGGCATTAAGAACATTCATGCCCGACTTCATTTCATATTTACCGGGGTTTTTGACTTCACCCATTATGAAGAATTCTTCTTTGGCCGATATTGTAGATATTGTAACCGTTACCTGCGGATTGACTATGTAGCCATCGGCAAGTTTATTTTCTATTTCCTTTTCAATCTGGCTGCCTGTCTTGCCGGCAACCTTTATCTCACCGATGAGGGGGAACGAAATATTGCCGTTAAGAGATACCGCCAATTCCCTTTTCAAATCATCGTGCCCCCATACAATGATGGTTATTTTATCTTCAGGAGCTACGACATAGTCTTTCTGCGCATTGGCATTGGACGCCATAATAGCGACTATCCATGCGCCAATCACTATGAGCAGAACAATAGACAATGCATTTATGGTATTGCGATAAAATCGGGAGTGACTCATCACAGAAACTTTTTGTGCGTCCAATTTATTCATTAAATAATACACCTGGCAGTATTTAAGTTATTTACCTCAGTGTTGTCAAATATAAACTATAGGACTGGCAATTAAGAGCATCCTTTTGGAAAGTCGAAGACTTTCTAACGGGGTTTACAAGATTATCAATATTTAACATTCACGCTGCTTAAAACTCTGTTCTCAGAATAATCATAACGCTTATAATTAGAATAATGACGCCTGTAACCGTAATTCAAGGAAAGATTCAGCCAGGGTTGCAACGCGTAATCGAAGCCTATACCTGCCTTCCAAAAATCATCCTGCCTTGTCTTAATCGTTCCATCAACATCGGTATCCGCGTAATTGTAATCATAATTTCCATACCCCATGAATGTGATCATGCTTATCTTTTCATTCCAACCAAACACATGCTTCCAGTCAAGAGTTAAGTTAGTGTCTGTATACGCCTTTAAGGTATCTATGTCTTCCTCAATGACACGTATCGCGGACAATTTAATCTGATCAAAGTCGGTCGCGATATATGAGAGGTCAACCTTGGTCGAAAATATAGACAAGGAATCATCGTCACGGGATGCGTCCCAATTTTTATATATTTTCATGTCCCAGCCGAATCCTGCATATCCCCGTATCTTTGCTGTCGGATCAAAGGACAATCCGATATAAGCCATATGATTATAATTGTCATTAATGTCGCCATAATCATAATCTATGTCTGAAAAACTGTATTCTAAAAAAATATTCGTTTTGGGAGTAAATCTGTAATAGAATGCGCCACCATACATATTACGGATGAAATCATGTAATTTATCGTATTCCTCTTTATAGTTATCATGATGGTTATTATATCTCGCTTCGACGGCCCAACGATCCACAAAACTGTATTTCGCTTTGATGTTAAAGTCATTGTTCTGATGATCCATTTCCCTGTATTCATCCGCCATTCCGGACACGCCGGGTTGTTTCTTCCATCTCCTCGGGAGGGTGATGTCACCAAACGCGTCGGAAACGCTAAACAGCAACCCACCGGGAAAATCGAAATTCAGCGAACCGGCCACTTTTTGATTAAAGTAATCATTTTCCGAAAAATCGGCGAATCTATATATGTCTGATTTGTACCCTAACTGGATGTTGTGCCGCCGCAGTGGAAGAATAAAACCGATTCCCGGCGATATGGCAGTGATAAAATCACTCTCTTTATCCCTCGCATCATAATTATGATAAACATTATCACTGTATATCCCGGCAATACCCAATGAAGGGTTGATCTGCAACCGACCGACTTGAATATTCGCCGACTTTGGAGCCTTCAGTTGTACAGGTGCACTGTTCTGATAATTAGTACCACTGAGTGTATCGGCATTACCCGATGGAGGAGATTGCACCTGCGACCGACGAACTTGAATGGTCGCCGATTTTAAAGCATTAATATCTTCAGAAATATTATTCTGACAATCATTATCAATTATCTCGGCATCATCCGCCGAGGGGCAGAAATACAGTTTTCTAATCTGTCTGTTGGCTGACCTTAATGATTCACAATCTGCCGTCGGACATTTGACCAGGATAAAAGCAAAAGTAAAAATTATTATCAAAGCCTTTTTTCTTTGCATAAATTTCTCTTAACTTATATTACTCAAAGTATACTATCTACTCTGTGTCGCCGATCCACCCCCTCCGCCATAACCGGAATGAGGCGGTGCATCAGGAAAAACTATAGATGATATTTTGGGGACATCAGAAATCGATTTGGCTGATGCTGCTGCTTTTCCTGCAGCGGCACCTTTTTGCGCCGCCGTCCCATTGCCGCCGGCAGCGACAATACTTGCTATTACTGTCGCCGGATCAAGGCCTGAAGCCGTTAGAGCCGCCGCTGTAATCGCCGACGAGGTGGCAATATCTGACGGCGCACGCAAAGAGCCCGATCGTGACGCATTATCAACCGCCATAAAAAGCTTACCTATAAAAGCGGCATCTACTGTTGCGCCTGCATTCCATCCGCCATCTATTATAATCCCGACAGTTTTAAGCGCACCAATGCAGCATTCACCTTCGAAAATCACCGAGCCAGCTTTATTCGTGGTATCACAATTTGAGATATCAATCCCCAGATACAATGCCAGCATGCAGGCGACTTCACCTTGAGTCACATCGATGGAAGACTTAGCCAAGACAATAGTTGCTGAGAATATACACACCGTCAAACATAATGAGATGATTTTTTGTTTCATAAGTCCACCTCTTTTTAATGTCTAATGTAATTACTTAAATTTACTTGTCAATATTACATTATGATTCAAAATATTCAAGTGAAATTCTCACGGCTTGCTTCGTAGAGTTTCACATTTGAGTTCTTATATCAGAAACAACGGGAAAAAAACTGTTCTATGTTCTATGTTCCAAAAATAGGTTGGAAAGGTTCACGGTAGGCTGAAGGGGTCTAGGTTCTACGTTCCACTATTCAACTTTTTTAAAACATTGCCATTCCTCTGAATCCGCCGCAGGCGTGTGAGGAATCTTAAACCCAACCTGTCACTTCGAATCCCGATTTATCGGGATGAGAAGTCTTTAAGATTTCTCGTCGTCCCGATGAAT
>JAFGLS010000180.1 GCA_016927935.1 Syntrophaceae bacterium | reverse complement strand
TTTATCCCGCTCGGCTTCGCCTCGGGGATAATTCGACCATCAAATTTCAGTGCACTTCGTTTCTGAAATTTGGGTCTCATTAAAAAAGCAACCGTAATTTTTTACGGTTGCTTTTTTAATGAGTTAAAATAAGAAAGCTTACTTCGCTGAGAAGAAAGCCTCCACTTTTTTGAAATTTTCGTCGGCGGCCGCTTTAAATTCATCACGTCCCTTCTTGTAGTTTTTTATCCACTCGTTGATAAGTTTTTTCCCCTCTGCCGGGAAAAAAGTTGTCTGTTCCATAGTGGATGTGAACATTTTTTCGGCCTGGTCCTGAAGCGCGGACATAGCCTCAAATGAATTGTCAAAAGCCGTCTTGTTGAAATCAACCATCTGTTTAGCGATTTGTTTCGGATCCATTTTTTTTCCTCCATTAATTAAATTTTTTTAAATTATTTTTTTTGAAACTTTTTTATTTTTACTTTTTGCTTTTTTGTTTTGAGGTTTCGGGTTCTGTGTTTAAGAACTCTTCCATTTTTGCGTAGTTCTGATCAACGGATTCCTTAAAATCAGAGGTAACTTTTTTGTAAATGCTGATCCATTCGTTAATGAATGACTTGGTTTGTGCCGGAATCCAGGGAGACTGCTTTAGCATATTATCCAGAGCTTTCGTGGTTTGTTCCTGAAGCATCTGAACGGAATTATAATATGTTTCAAAGGCCGCCTTGTGGTAGTCAATCATCTGTTTGGTCTTGTCTTTGATATCCATGATTAATTCTCCTTTCGATTTTTTTCATCGCTATTATAATCAGTATTTTCCATTTGTCAACAGAAAAATGTTGCAATGCAATATTTTTTTATTTTAAGTCCATATTTTAATATATTACTTTAATAACAAGTACTTATATTTATAATAAGGCAAGTAATTGTTTGAAAATCATTATTTATGTTGCAAAAAAATTTATAATTTTGTAGATTAAAATCATAAAAATGAAGGGAATGAATATGGACGATAATACACTTTTGCTTAAAAAATACAATAACAGAAGACTTTATGACACTGAAAAAAGTATTTACGTTACCTTAGATTACGTCACTAATGTAGTAAAGAAGGGGCGAAAAATTAAAGTTATAGATGCCAAAACAGGTGAAGATGTGACTTCGGCAATCCTAACTCAAATAGTTATCGAAGAGTCGCGTAAAAAGAAATATCTTCTGCCTCCGCCTCTGCTTTATCTAATTATTCAGTACGGAGAAAATGTATTGACGGATTTTTTTGAGAAATATCTGGAACAAACTATAAAAAATTATCTTATGTATCGCAATATGGCCGATGGTCAATTCAAGAAATGGCTTGAATATGGTGAAAATTTTTCCAAAATAAATCCGCAGGCTATGACCGGTCTTTCATCTTTTAAATCTATTTTTGATTTATTTACCGCACCGGTTAAAGACAATAAACAGGAAAACGACAAATCCTGATAATTAAACGATTATTTTATTACAGAGTCTTTTATAAAATCTTTACTAACGGCATAACCTTTTCTTTCTGGCCAATTCCAGCGCGGTGCAATTTCCCAATTCACAGGCGTTTTGCGCGTCTCGGCAGCCCAGCTCTTTTTCCCCTTGGTTAAAATAAGTAAGACCCCTGTTGTTGTAAGCGTTGGCATAATTATTCTTAAGGATTATAGCTTCACTGAAATCCTTTATGGCTTGATGATATTGATGAAGTCCAATATGAGCAATTCCTCTATTGTTTAAGACTATTGCGTTATCCGGTGTCAAGCTGAGAGCTTTGCTATAGTCCTCAATAGCGAGCTGGTATTTTCCTATATTAACGTAGGAAATTCCCCTGTTGAAATACGGCAGAACTAAATTAGGTTTAATGTTTATTGACTTGTTATAATGATCAATAGCCTCATAGTTTTTCCCTTCGTCAGCCAAAGCTATAGCAAGATTGTTATGCGCCAAATAATTATTACTCGTTACCCGCAAAGCATGGTTAAAAATAGTTATACTGTTTTTCCAGTAACCGCATTGACGCCATGTTAAAACCGCCATCAGGCATAAAACAGCAATTGCCATAGGGGGGAAAAATTTTTTGCGGAGGCTTTCATTCTTAATCAGAACAGGAATGCCCCACGCTATCATAATAGTTATACCAACAGACGGTAAATAAACGTAGTGGTCGGCCATGGGAGTACCGACAGGAACCAGCCCGCTTACGGGAACCAGCGTTCCCAGATACCAGAGCCAGCCAACCGATAAAAAAGGCATTTTTTTGAAGTAATAAACAACAAATGCTGTAACTCCTGTTAATATAATAGCCGAACTAAGAACCTGCCATAAAGGGAATGAGTAAACAAAGGGGTAAAATATAGCCAGATCAACCGGGAAAAAAAATTTTTTCAAATAAGAGACATAGGAAACAACGGCGTTAATCAAACGTGAAGGAAAGGTCAGATGATGAATCATGCTGCTTCCATATTGAGCCCAGATGGTGATAATGCCCGATATTATGCTCAAAATAAAAAAAGGAATTTTTTCATTCAAAAGTCCTTCTGCAGTTTTAAATCCATTTCCGATTGAAAGAACCGAAAAGCGCCTTAGAGGCCAATAATCAAGCAAAAGCATTACAAAAGGGAGAGTGAGCAACATGGATTTGGACATTAAAGCAAGGGCAAACAAAATCAGACAAATAAAATAGCGCGATGATTTTAAATTTTCGGTGTAGAATGAATAAACGTATAAGCAGGCCATGCCGAAGAACATACTCAAAACATCTTTTCGCTCAGCCGCCCACGCCACCGATTCCACCCTGAGCGGATGCAGGGCAAAAAAAGCGGCGGCAAAGGCTGACGACCATAGATGATTTGTTGTCCTGAATAAAAATAGAAATAAAAAAATTACTGCTCCGATATGCCAAAGCAGATTTATGATGTGATAGCCTGAAGCATTGTTTCCGAAAATACTCCAATCAAACATAAGGGAAATCCAGGTGATCGGCTGCCACATAGTGGAGTCCCGGTTTGTGAATGCCCATTGGACACTTGTGAAAGTAAATCCGTTCCTTATGTAATTGTTTCCGGTAATATATGTGTTATCGTCCAAATTTATAAAATCATTGCCAACAATCCTGCCAAAGGCGGCACAGGAGGCAACAATCAGAAATATAATGATGAAATAAACATATTTTTTCTTCATATTTCTCTAATCCGCTTTTTAAAAATAATTATGAACAGTATTTCCGGAATAAAATTCAGTTTCAGCGACATAAGCCGTTCTCGTGAACTATTTCCAATGTTTTACAGTTGCCCAGTTCGCAGGCCTTTCGGGCATCATTGCAGCCGGATAAATTATGGTAATATTTCAAATAAACATATGCTCTGTTATTTAGCGCATCTCTGCAATGGGGATCAAGACGGATGGCTTCGTTGAAATTGTCAATAGCCGGTTGATATTGCCCAAAGTCGGTGTAGATAACCCCTATGTTATTGTAAACGGAAGCATACTCAAGACTTTTAGGTATTAAGCCGCTTGCTTTTTTAAAATCATCCAGGGCACGCATTTTCTGGCCAAATGTATAATAAGCAATTCCCCTGTTATAATAGGCATGGGCATAAATGGGATTAATGCGGATGGCCTCGTCATAATGATGAATTACTTTATCGAAAAGCCTTTTTTTAAGCAGAGCGGAAGCGAGATGATTATGCGCGACATAGTTATTCTTTGTTAGCTGTAAAGTGCGACTAAAGAGAGTAATGCTGTTCTTCCAATAGCCGCACTGCCTCCATGTTAAAACCGTAAGTAGAATAATGATGACTATTCCAACCGGTAAGAAAATTTTTTGAGTGATATTATAACGTGATAATAATAAAGCAATGCCCCAAGAAATCATAACGGTGATGCCTATGGAAGGTAAATAAGTGTAACGGTCGGCCATAGATTGTGTACCGAATTGAAACAGTCCAATTACCGGTACGAGTGTTCCCAAATACCAAAACCAGCCGACAAACAGAAAAGGAAGTTTTCTGATATGATAAACAACAGCAGCGGTAATTAACAAAAGGATAATCACACAGATTAAGACTTTCCCTAGAGGGGGAGAAAAGTCATACGGATAGTATACAACCAGATTTGTCGGCCAGAAAGTTTTTTCAATATAAGTAGCATAGGAGACAGCGGCATTGGCGCAGCGTGTGAGAAACGGTGCAAGAAATACGGAAGTAATAAATGTTCCTTTTGTGTGTGTCCGGAAAGCAATAATGACGAAAAGAATTGTTAATAAAATAAAGGGGATCTTTTCCAAAATAAGTTTACCGGCTGAACTTAATCTGTTCGATGAAGGATCATTCAATGCCTTTTGCCATCTCTCCAGAGGCCAGTAATCCAGCAGCATCAATAAAAATGGAATTGTTACCATCATAGGCTTGGACATCAGAGCAAAGACGAATAATATCAGACATAAAAAATATTTAGATATTTTGTTTTTTTCTGCGTAAAAAGAATAAGTGTAGATGCTCGCCATTCCGAAGAACATGCTTAAGACGTCCTTACGTTCAGCAGCCCAGGCTACCGATTCTACTCTCAGAGGGTGAATAGCAAATAAAGCCGTGGCAAAAGCCGAGGGCCATAGATTATTTGTTGTTTTATTTAAAAAAAGAAACAGGAAGATAACAGCGCCGATGTGCAACAGTAGACTTACTATATGATGACCGGAGGCGTTTGCTCCGAATAAGCTCCAATCCAGCATGTGGGAGAACAATGTTAGAGGATGCCAGTTGCCCACAACAACGGCCGTAGCTGCCCATTTAATGCTTTTAAGGATAAATCCCGACTGGATATTATTATTTTCGGTAATATATTTATTATCATCTAAATTAATAAAATCATTGCCCGCTGTGCGGCCAAAGGCGACAAAACTTGCAGCGGCAAGTAATATAAGAACGATGTAAATATATCTTCTCTGTATAGCTGTTTTAATTTCCATATGGTTTAATCAAGTAACATGTATTTATTATATGAAAAAGCGATAACTTTTTTAAATATATGTTTTTTAAATTGAGTCAAATATTTCTAATAAAAATAAACTTTAATCAGCGACATAATCCTTTCCCTTTGGCTGCCTGAAGGATTGAGCAGTTTTCTAATTCGCACGCTTTTCGTGCGTCGTTACATCCCTGTTCGTTTTTCCTTTGGGAAAAATAAGAAATACCTCTATTGGAGTAAGCCAGAGCGAAATCAGGCTTGATAGAAATGGCTTTGGTAAAATCCTCTATGGCGAGCCGGTACTGACCGAGTCTTTCATAAGTCAACCCCCTGTTATAGTACCCGTAGGCATCATGAATATTTAACGAAATTGCTTTACTGAAATCATCAATAGCCTGCTGATACCTGCCCGCTCTGGCTAAAATATCTCCCCTGGCATTATAAGAACGATTGTTAGGATTTATGTGTATTGCTCTATCAAAATGATGAAAAGCTTCCTGAGCTTTACCTTTTTTAAACAGAATTGTACCCATATTGTGATGTGCCAGATAATTATCTTTTGTAACCTTTAGGGCATGAGTCCAAAGCTCAACACCGTTTTTCCAGTAGCCGCATTGCTGCCAGGTCAGAATCATTATAATTGCCAGGACTAATACTGAAACCGGCGCTAATATCTTCCTTCGGGATTCTGCTCTCTTTAACAAAGACCCAATGCCCCAGGCTAACATTACGGCAATCCCGATTGAGGGTAAATATGTGTAGTGATCCGCAGTCAAGGTATTGGTCGG
>JAFGLS010000179.1 GCA_016927935.1 Syntrophaceae bacterium | reverse complement strand
GTCTAAAAAGGTGCGCCACTCTTCTTCACTGTTTGATTTCCATAATCGTTCTGTCTGCGTCATGGTACACCTCCTTTCTACCGAACATTGTTTATATGGATCGGTGTTAATACTGTAAATGCCGACGGTACTGTCGGCATAAACCCCCTCAACAAAAACTGCAATTTTAAACCTAATAGCTTAATATTAAACATTAATCAACAGGATTTCTGCTTTCTCATTTGGGATATTATGCCGATCCGTATAATATCCCAAATGCATTTTAAAGACTATCCGCCGGGCTTCTCACTGCGGATGGTCCTTTATTGAGAACGTGGGTATAAATCATCGTTGTTTTCAAATCTTTGTGTCCGAGAAGTTCTTGAACCGTCCTTATGTCATAGCCATCCTCAAGTAAATGTGTTGCAAAGGAATGCCGGAAAGTATGGCAGGTTGCTCTTTTTATAAGGCCGGCCTTTGTCACAGCATCTTTAACTGATTTTTGAATAATGGATTCATCAATATGATGTCTGCCGCGCTCACCGGTCTTCTTGTTTTGCCACAAAGTTTCCTGCGGAAACACCCATTGCCACCGCAATTCTTTGGAGGCATTCGGATATTTGCGTGTCAAAGCGTCCGGCAAAAGCACACGACCGAAACCATTGACAACATCAGCTTCATGAATTTTTTTAACTTTGTTTAAATGCTCTATTAATGGTTTTTTGACCGATTCAGGAAACATTGTTACACGATCTTTATCACCTTTGCCGCTTCTGACAATTATTTGGTTTTTGTTGAAGTCCAGGTCTTGAATCCTCAAGCGCAAACACTCCATCAATCTGAGACCTGCGCCATACATAAGATAGGCAATAATCCATTTATCGCCTGTGAGGTTGCTCAGAACAGCTTTAACTTCATCCTTGGTCATAACAACAGGCAACCTTACAGGTTTTCTTGCGCGGATAACTTCCCCGATATCGCCGATCTTGCGGTTTATAACATACTTGTAGAGAAAAATAATTGCGCATAATGCCTGATTTTGTGTTGAGGCGCTGACATGTTCTTTGACGGCCAGATGGGTTAAGAAAGCATTGATTTCCGGTTCGGCCATCTCTTGCGGATGGCGAACATGATGAAAGAAGATAAATCGTTTGACCCAGTGAATATAAGTGCTTTCTGTACTCCGGCTGTAATGGCGTGAGCGCATGGCTTCGCGAAGTTGATCAAGGAGTTTCGGCTTTTTGTCAGTTGTCGGCATCGGCATAACGATTCTTATTGCCGGAAAGGTTACCGCCGCAGGTTTTTCTTTGAAAGATGTTAAATGATTAATTTCAGACTGAATCATTTTTAATTCCTCTTTATTAAATCAATACAAAACCTTATTTGTGATATTTCCTCACCACCGCCGTAATCACGCCGGCAACGCGCAATTCTTCCTGCGGCGTAATCGGCGGATATTTCGGGTTGGCCGCCTCCAGCGTCACCTTTTTCCCTCTCTTACGGAAATACTTAATTGTCCAATGGCCGTCCACTTCCGCCAGAATGATGTCCCCGTTTTTTGGCTCCCGGCCACGCTCCACAATCACCAAATCTTTTTCCTTGATGCCTTCGCCGATCATGGAATCGCCGGTAACGGAAAGAACGAAAGACGATGACGGATGATTGACGAGATACTCATCGAAGGAAATGGTGTCGCACAATTCTTCTTCCGCGGGAGAGGGAAATCCAGCCGCCACATTGCCCACCATGGGAAGATGAAAAGACAAACGCACCGGTTTTAAAAAGCCTTTTGCGTCTTTTTCCAGAGCGCCTTTTGCCAGCAGTTTTTTTATCCAGTATTCGGCGGCGCTTTTTGCTTTGATTCCCAAAAGAGGAAGCATTTCCGAATAGGTGGGCATTCTCCTTTGCTCCTTAAAAAACGAGGCAAACTTTTGTTCAACGTTATTAATGGTCATTCTTTTCTTCATGCAGACTGTATATAGGACGAACGTCCTATTGTCAAGAAAAAATATCTTGCCATGAAAATAAAGGATTTATTCAACCGTCGGCTGGAAAATCTGGTATAATTATTCATCAATTCTGTCATTATGTGCAGAGGTTATGTAAAAATAATGGTTTTTGTCATTTCGAAGCGAAGCGAGAAATCTTGATCTCAATAATTCATTGTTTTAAGATTCCTCACATACGTTCGGAATGACATGCTTTGTTCTCTACACCGGCATGAGTGGATTACAGGATAAACTATGTGTGGAAGATTTGTACTTGTAACCGACCTTAAAAACATCCAGAAAAATTTCAACATTCAGGATGTATTGTGCGACCACCAGCCCAGTTGGAATATAGCACCAAGCCAATTCATACCGGCAATCATCAATCATGGCGGCAAGAATCTATTGGTTTGTTTCAGGTGGGGGCTGATTCCATCTTGGTCAAAAGATCCTTCAATGGCCGAAAAAATGTTCAATGCCCGCGCCGAAACGGTGGATAAAAAACCCAGTTTTCGTGATGCCTTCAAAAGAAGGCGATGCCTGATTATTGCCGACGGTTTTTACGAATGGAAGAAAGAGGGCAATAAAAAAATGCCTCTGTATTATTATCTGAAATCAGGCCGGCCTTTCGGGTTCGCCGGACTTTACGAAACATGGATATCGCCGGACAAAAAGGAAATAAATACCTGCACAATCATTACCACCGACGCCAATGAACTTATAGCGCCTGTTCATGACCGCATGCCGGTTATCGTACACGATAATCAGGAAAAAGTCTGGCTGGAAAGCGATGCCTTTGATGTTGAAAATCTTAAATCCATTTTAAAACCCTATCCTTCGGAAGAAATGGATTTCAAACCGGGAATCGGACCGCATAAAGATAACAGTAAAAGGTAAGGATACTTTTAAAAAAACACAAAAACTCTTTTATCCGTAACAAACGATATTTTCAAATCCTCTTGAGGATTCCGGCAAAAACGATTAGAGCAAAGGAAAGATAGGATATCTCATTTAACGACTGAAATCCGGACGTTTGCTTTACCTTTTCTTATCATGCCAAGTTCGCGCGCCGCCTGACGTGATAGATCAATAAATACATCCTCATGTTCGTCGCAGCGGTCATTGATTTTGACGATAACTGATTTCTTGTTGCGAAGATTCACAACCTTTACCTTTGTGCCCAGCGGCAGGGTAGGATGGGCGGCCGTCAGCTTTTTTGAGTTGTAGATTTCACCGGATGCGGTTCTTTTGCCGTTGTAATGTTTTGCGTAATATCGGGCCACTCCTTTGGCTCCATTTTTAGTATAATATTGTGAGATGTTATGGCAGCCGATGCTGATAAAAACAATTACAATAGATAAAATGAACAGGCTAAATATTCGCTTTGCTTTCATTGTATCTCCTGAAGTATCCAACCTCACTAACGCGCAGGGATGAAAACTCCATTCATTTGCCTTTTTAAGATATAATGTTCCCGTATTATCTTAATCAGTGAGCTAATGAATAGCAGCCGCACGGCTTCCATATACCGGAGGATACTATTTTTGATTCAGACTATTTTGTCTTTCCCCTGTAGCAAAGCCTGTTTTATTTCACACTCTTTTCTAATTTTGTAAAAATATTTCCAGGAGTAATGGGCGAATTGTTATTCTGGATTATCGCAGTCGCCGTATGGTCTTTGCAGCTTATAACCTGTATCGTTCCATTCGGTACCGCGTGGGCACCAACTGCCATAGTTCTGAACATATCGCCTATTTCAATTCCGTCGTTACATCCTTTATCAATATACACAATATCCAACATCGAATTAACAATCACGGGCTTAGCGGCAGCTATAATCATACCATTGATATCCGGACTGCGAAAATCTCCTGTAGTCATTGGTGTTTTTATATCATAATAAGTATCAAGAATATCACCTCGCTCAATCTCTTTAAAGTTTTTGGTGATTCTAGCCATTGTATCACCGTTTCTTATTTCCACTACTTCCGCTATTCCACTGATCGTGATGACATAACCGATCTCTGTTCCAGTAATCGGATGACTTATCTCTTCGGAAATATTTATTACATAAAATTTGTCCCCCACTTTTGCAGTATTGTTAAGATTAAGATAGACGATATCTCCCCTTCCATATAAGGTCCCTTCTGAAGGTGAATCGATGATTTGCCCTGCACCGGGAATCGTCTCTGTGTATTCGGACTGTTCCGGACAACAGGCGTCAACATTTCCAACTGTGGGAATTGACTCCGCGATGTAACCACTGGCCACGACGATATTATAGTTGACAAAAGGATACTTAATTATTTGAATTTCTTTTTCTACTTCTTGAATTACCTCTTTTGTTGCTGATTCCGGAGATACAGTTTCAGATTCCGGCAAAGCCTTTTCTTCGCTTTTTTCTTTTTGAATAAGATAGACAGGAATCTTGATAATCTGGCCGGGATAAATCCGGTGTGGATTCTTGATATCCTTATTCTCTTTCCAAATTGCCGGCCACATAAAGGGATCTTTCAATTCCTTTTTCGCAATACCCCAAAGTGTATCTCCTTTGATTGTCTCATATTCCTTTATTCTCTCTGCTACTTGTGATTCTTTTATTTCCTTTACTTCCTTTTTTTCCTGTATTTCCTGTGTTTCTACTGCTTCCTTTGTTTCCTGTGTTTCCTGAGTATCCTGAGCATCCTGAGTTTCCATTGTTTTCTGCTCATCTTGCGTTACCTGCGCTCCTGGCATCTCTTTCATATCCTGGGTTTCAGATACTTCTGCAAAAGTAATCAATGGCAAAAACATAAATACGACGAGGGCATATCTTATTGCTCTTGTTTTCGACATGTTCGTTCTCCTTCTTTAAATTTTGCTATATCTTAAAAATAACTGAGACGATTAAAACTGTTAAGAACATGGATAAATGATATTAATTCCTCAAACTGTGAGACATTTTTTATTCTCTGGTGTCGATGACACCAATAACTAATTTCTCAAAACAATAAACAAAGCAACAACAGCCACAAACGAGATAATAAAAGGATTTTGCGTGATATTGAGACCGGCTATTTGTTCCATTCCCATACACTCTGATAGCTGAAATCCCAGATATATTACTACTCCTAAATTGATTACCACGCCAAGCAATTTCAGCATATTAATCTCCTTTGTAATAAAAATTTATTAAAGTCAAAATTAACCTGCTGCCACAATCAAAAACAACCTTGTACGAAATAATTAATGTAAATATAAAAAACGTCATCCAAGATGTCAACTAATTCTTAAATGATTTTTCAAAATGTTTGAGACTGTAAAATAATCTGTGTAAATGGATAATTTTTCATATTGCCGCCAAATCAAAACGGCCGTCATACATAACAGCCAGCTG
>JAFGLS010000178.1 GCA_016927935.1 Syntrophaceae bacterium | reverse complement strand
TTTGAAACCATTCATCCGTTTCTGGACGGTAATGGCCGTTTAGGAAGGCTCCTGATTACCCTTCTCTTATGCGATCAAAAGGCACTTCAGCAGCCGATGCTCTATCTCAGTCTCTATTTTAAAACACAGCGGCAGTATTATTATGAACTTCTCAACGAGGTTCGACAGCGCGGGAATTGGGAAGCCTGGCTGGATTTCTTCGCTGAGGCAGTTATCATTACTGCGAATCAGGCCGTGGATACGACTAGACAGCTTAATGATTTGTCCAAAGGAGACCGTAATAAAATCGAAGGGCTTGGCCGGGCGGCGCTTTCCGCCCTTCAGGTTCACCGGGCACTGCTGGAGCGTCCCATTGCAACGGCAGGTTGGCTTGTGAAAAAAACAACCATTTCTCCAGCCACGGTCAACAAGTGCCTTGACCATCTTAAAAGCCTTGGCATCGTATCTGAATTGACAGGACAGAAAAGAAATCGCCTATACAGCTATACCCGTTACATCGAGATTATGAACTACGGGACTGAGTTGCCAGATGAGCATAGTCAAAATGATTTATAGCTCTTTTTGGGAACCCTATAAACACAATCATGGCATAACCTGTTGAGGATCAATCAATGGAAGATTATCAGCTTTTAATAGACCTTCATAAAAGTGCAAATCGGCAAGGTCCAGGCGGGGATGCGGAGTCGGAGAAAGCTCTCAACTTGGCAATGATAGACCGAGCTAGGCCATTAAAGATTGCTGATATCGGTTGCGGCACGGGGGCTTCCACCTTTTTACTTGCTCGCTTATTGGATGCTCAGATTACTGCAGTGGACTTCCTTCAAGATTTTCTGGAAGTACTTGAAGACAGAGCCGAGAACAAGGGGCTTTCTGAAAAAATTACCACCCTGTGTTGTTCAATGGACAATCTTCCGTTTCGCAATGAGGCATATGATGTTATCTGGTCTGAGGGTGCGATATATAATATCGGGTTTGAAAGAGGCGTAATAGACTGGAATCGTCATTTGAAAGTGGGCGGACTGCTGGTTGTTTCGGAGATTACCTGGATAACAAGCTCCCGGCCGTCGGAACTTCAAAAATATTTGGTTCAGGAATACCCCGAAATAGATGTGGCCTCTTCAAAGATTGGCATACTGGAGAAGAACGGCTATTCCGCGATCGGCTATTTTGTGTTGCCAGAGCATTGCTGGCTGGAGAATTATTATCGGCCTATGCAGAATCGCTTTAAGGACTTCCTTAACCGGCACGGGAACAGTGAAGAAGCACGCGAAATAGTGGAAGCGGAAAATCGAGAAATTGAGCTGTATGAGAAATATAAAGCTTTCTACAGCTATGGTGTATATGTGGCCAGAAAGTTGGTTTAGCGAAAGCCATAGCAACCGCAAAGTTTTCAAACCGCATAATACGGCCGATAGTGTTCAAATTAGAGGACTGGAAAATTGAAACTTTGGGTTTTGATTTGAGCGATGTTTTTATTGCAGA
Organism: Syntrophaceae bacterium; assembly: GCA_016927935.1. Classification (GTDB taxonomy): domain Bacteria; phylum Desulfobacterota; class Syntrophia; order Syntrophales; family Smithellaceae; genus Smithella. Next base: position 4,898 of record JAFGLS010000178.1, on the reverse strand, counting down.
ATTTATTACCAATCAAATCTTCCTAAACCCCCAATTTTATTTTAAAATCAAGTTGAAAATCCTTTTGTCAGTCAATTCATTTGGTTAAATATGTCGGCGATGCCATAATGGTACTCTTTCCTAATAGCGCCGATGATGCTTTGAAATGCTCTATTGCCATGCTTGGCAGGCTTGATTCTATTAATCGAAGAATGAAAAAAGAGGGATATAACAGTATAAAAATAGGAATTGGGCTAAATACAGGGGTTCTTATGCTGGGAACCGTTGGAGGGAAGCACCGCATGGAGGGAACCGTAATCAGTTAAAATGTTTGAAGAGGCGCTCGCCAACTATCACTTAAAGCGGGTGGATAAGGCGCAAAATTTATTGCAGAAATGTCTCCATGACAACCCCAAAGATGCCCCTGCACAATTTTATCTGGAACGGTGCAAAAGATATCTAGACAGTGGTGTGCATGAAGGGAGTGGCGAGATTGATGCCAATATAGTATGGGATGAAAGCCTTAAAGTTGGCGTCAAGGAGATCGATGAGCAGCATGAGGAATTGTTCAAGTACTCAAATGTGTTAATGAACGCTATTAAGGAAAGAAGAGATCAGAATGAAGTTGAAAAGGTTGTCTCTTTTTTAAATGAGTATGTTGAGAATCATTTCAGGGATGAGGAAGAAATTATGCGAGAACATGATTATCCGTTTTTATCCTTTCAAAAAGAGCAACACGAAAATTTTATAAAATATTTTAAAAAGGTGCAAAGTGAATTAAAGGAGATGAAAGAGAGCAGGGCTTATCTCATGTTCCGTATTAGGCTCTTAGTGGTGGACTGGCTTGTTAATCATACATATAAGGAGGATAGACATTTTGGCAGGTTTCTAAGGGACAAAGATAAAGTTGCCCCAGAGCATATTATTTAATACCTCTCGAATAGTTCACCAACATAACTCTATGTTTTTTCGTATCATTCTCGATTCTCTTCAGCATCTGGATGAATTTCGCGTCGGTAGTCTCAATCCTTTTCACAAATTCCGCCTCATCAAGCTCAACCTCGATAAGAGCTCCAAAGGAATAAGCCTCCGATTCCGAACATTTTTCGGTAGTCACTTTTTTTATCACTTCATTGATTTTATACACAAATTTTTTCAATTCCTCTATTTTAATATTAATGGCAACCGGGATACCTTTATCATTCATTCCCTTGCGTATCTCGTCGAAGATATCCGCATGAAGCTCCTCTTCCAACGCAATGCTTCGCCAGAATTTTTTAACCGGCCCGGTAAACTCTTCCTTTATTGAAAGGCGGTTGTAGATTTTCGCTATACCGGATTCAATTTTAACAAGGTTTCTTAACAGTTGATCTTTTTCTTTGTTTAGCACTGTCGCTCCTTTAAATGCCTTATTTGATCCGACAAAATAAGTGTACCGTAGAGTGAAAAATTATCAATTAACTGCGATAAATATATGATGGATTGTATGTGGTTTTCAAGATTAATTTTTCAAGTATGCCCTTATAAATCTTATATTTTTATACTTCAGTACGAAAATAAATGCTTACAATGCCGGTATATAATGCAACATTATGTCTAAAGACTGCGGCCTGGGGCGCTCTTTTTACGAGCGAACTCGTTCCTGGCAAGTTTGATGCGTAACGCCTTACGAGGCGGCGGGCCATCTCGGTCGTTATAATGAGGTATCAAGATGGAATGACCGGAGGAGGTTTCCGCCCGCTCTCCGAGGCGCAGGCTCTGCGAGCAGGAGGCCTGGCATCCACCTCACGCTATGACTGTGCTACCCGGGTCTTCGCCGTTCAAAAAGGTCCCCCCATAACGTGATCCTGACACCATAGTGTGGTATTTTCATGCATTGTGGAGGCCCAGAGGGCCATGATTGCTTAATAGGATTATAATTAGGCTCTCGTGGCGACAATGGCAAAGAAAAGAAAGGATATTATTAATTTGTCGGGCAAAGTCCGACAAACTGCGAGCAGTGTAATAATATCTCCCTGGTTATTGAAAATAGTTGTGATTTATATTATAATTTTTAATAGGATTGTAATTGAGCTCTCGTAGCGACAATGGCAAAGAAAAGAAAGGATACCCTCTAGGTGATATAACGACGCGACTTTTCAAATTACTTATTTTCTATTAGGCATCTTTATCTTCTCCGCATGTTCGTCTATAGGATAGTGTATGAGGAAGGAGATGTATAAGGGCGGGGCAAAGTTAAATTGCCGCGTGATCGGTCTCATGGAAGAGATAGCTCCTATTACTTCATTATATCGATATGCTAAAATTGTATTGATAGATTATTATATCTTTTCACATAAATCCACGGCCCAAATGACAATCCTTTTTAGGAGAACAAAATGAAATTTAAAATCGTTTTTATAGCTCTTTTATCCATGATATTTTTCTTATTTTTAAATGATTCGGTCTCGGCCCAGGGTAAAGACAAAGGTCGGCCACCAGGTTGGGACAGTGGTGAAAAGAAAGGCTGGCGGACCGATACTCCTCCAGGGATTGGTGAAAATGTAAAATTGGAAGAGGAGAGAGAAAGAGAAGAAGAAAAACGAGATTCTGAAATTGAAAGGAAGAAAGAAAAGCTGGAAGAAGAAAAAGAAAAGCGAAGACAAAAAGTGAAACTTAAAAAGGAGAAACAGAAAGAGGAATTGGAGAAAGAGAAGGAAACAAGGCGTGATAAATTAGAGAGGCAGGGGGCGGATAAAGAAGACGAGCTTGAAAAGGTCCAAAAAGAAGATGAGGGAGACTCTGATACCTTAAAGGGAAAAACGGAAAGTGAACCAAGAAAACGAATCATTGAGCAGAATAACTCGGAAAGTATTGAAAATATGCAGCAGCAGATGAACCGAGAGCTTGAGGAACAGATCCAGAAGGAGCTGGAAAAACAGGGGAAGTCTCGGTAAAACACTTTTTGATAGAGTATCTGAATATTTTTCCCTCTTAGAACCAAATAAATTATTTAATTGGAGTATAAACAATGAAAAATTTTATGGTTACATGTATCGTGATCCTTGTATTTGCCGCAAATGCAAAAGCAGATTTTAAGGCCGGTGTAGATGCATATGGGAAAAAAGACTATAAAACTGCGATAAAAGAATTCCAACTTCTGGCAGACCAAGGAAACGCTGATGCACAATATATGTTAGGCTACATGTACGCTTCTGGGAAAGGTGTGCTCCAAGACTACATAGAAGCTCATATGTGGTTTAACCTTGCTGCTGCTCAGGGAAAGGATCGAGCGGTCGAAGCAAGGGATAAGATTGCAGAAGTGATGGCACCACAGCAGATTGCCGAGGCACAGAGACTCGCGCGTGAATGGAAACCTAAGGTAGCATCGGACCAAGAGGCAATGAAGCCTTTTAAAACTTCTGAAAAAATTGGCCCGACAGGAGCCGCTCTCATTCGGGAAATACAAAAGAACCTCACAGCATTGGGTTATGATCCTGGACCAGCAGACGGAGTGATGGGCAACAAGACCCATTGGGCTATACGCGACTATCAGAAACAGGCAGGCCTCCCGATTGACGGGGAGCCTTCACCTGAGCTATTAGAACAACTCAAAAAAGAGAGGCAAAATCTACTTGCAGAAGAAAAGGCAGCAAGTTCATCAACGTCAGGAACATCCGTTGGAATCAATACAGCCCCTGAACCACAGATGCAGGAGGTTATTGATCAACTTAAAAAGATCGTACGGAAAGGAGAGAATGAGAGAAGAGCCGACAGTGATTTTCTGGAAGAGCTTTATGACTTGATAAAACGATATGATTGGCCCTGGCGAAATCAGCTTTTTCATGATGATTTTCAGGACGGCGATTTGACAAGAAATCCGGCTTGGAATGTTGTCTCAGGGGATTTTTGGATAGATTCCAACAATAGATTAGTGAGTCAATTCAAAAACCCTGAACAAAAAAGAGAAACGTCATCAGATCGGCAAGAGGAGGATACAGGTACCCGCATTCTCAAAGGCATATTGGGCGAAATCTTGAAGGAAAGAGCAGATGAGCCCAGTCGAACTGTGCAACCAACAAAGGCTGAGATCTACTCAAGTGCAAACATCACCAACTCTTTTTCTATGGATATTGAACTAATGACGCCGCCCGGAGAAAATGACGCAAGACTCGAAATTGGTCCTTTCAAAGGCACGAGAAGAGATGACGGCTATCGCCTTATTTATAACGGAGGGGAAACTGCAACATTTGAATTAGCGCGTTTAAACTACAGGGGATTTTCCATTATCGAAGTATCCAAACCAGTTCCATTGTCGAATGATAGTATGATCCATGCTATAAGATGGCAGCGTTATTCGGATGGGAGTATGGTTATTTCGGTCGACGGAAAAGAGATAATTCGCACTATTGACCGGAGTTTCCAAGACTCCTTTGATGGTTTTACGATAGTCAATTATCATGGAAATTTTGCATTTATGCAGATTGATATATTTGGCACGCAAAATTGATGTATGTTCCAAATAAAAGAATGGGTGATTTACAATTTTTCAAATCCTAATACGTCATGGCCCTATAAAGTCAAGACTCAATCAACTTAAAAAAGAAAAGATCTTCTGTTAATCTGCAATAACGGTTATTTTTCCTTATCTTTAACACAAAAATGAATGCTAACAATGCCGGTATATAATGCAACATTATGTCTAAAGAAAGAATGCGGCCTGGGGCGCCCTTTTTACGAGCGAACTCGTTCCTGGCAAGTTTGATGCGTAACGCCTTACGAGGCGGGGGGCCATCCCTGAATTTCAAATCTTGATAAGCTTATCATCTCTTTGCTTCTTCAGCGTACAATGGGGCAAGGAAGCATGAATACGAAAAGGAGGATAGGAATGAATAAATTTAAAATCGCATGTTTGCTGGTATTATTATTTATTTTGTCTG
>JAFGLS010000177.1 GCA_016927935.1 Syntrophaceae bacterium | reverse complement strand
GTCAGTGGAAGCCCTTGCGGCAACTGATCGCATCGTTCGGTGTAGAAATGAAAACATTTTTCCCAATCCCCCGAATTACTGAAAGCTTTATTGATAGAGCTGTTGAAAAAATTGGAGGGCGCCGCCTCTTTGATAATGAGAAATTTAAAGGGATTGAGAATGCTGATTATCTATTTCCAAGCGCAGTAGCGGAATTAAAGATATTTGAGGAGGAGGGTCTTGAAAAAGAGTCTCGCCAAAACAAGATTATGAAATTTCTTTCTGACCGTTATATGCTGCCAAAGAAAGTGGAAATTGATATCAGAGCAATTCCTGAAGAAATCAAGCCGGAGTTTAGACAAATATTAGGTGGTCCCATTCAGACTGCTACAAAAAAAGCAGCAAAGCAAATTAAGGCAACAAAGGCTTGTCTCCAAAAGAATCTTGATTTTGGGATTTTGATAGCTGTCAACAATGGGTATGGTTCTTTACCTTCTGATGAATTTGATAAGCTTGTTTTGTCCTATGCGAAAAAAGATACTTCTCAGATTGATTTTATCATTTGCACAACCGTTGACCATCACCAAGGGGACTTTGATACTTATGTTTTTATCTCGTCACATTGCTATCCTATTAAAGAAGGTTGGCAATATCCTAAGTCTGATGATTTTATTCAATCAATTAATGGCCTATTTGGTGAGGCGATGACCAAAATGATGAGAAATCAAATGGATCCGAAATTGTGGGGTAACAGTCTCCCACCTATTTCTGACATTCTTTTTGAAGGCGAGGATGTCACATTTATCAGAAGCGCACCAAAAGTACCTGATTCAAGATTTACGAACAAAAGCACCGAACCTGGCGTTTAACTCAGACGGCTATTGTCGGGGCGGTTTGGAAATTTGCTGGTGTAAAAATATTCGATAACTTTCCAGAAGGCTGCTACTGTTTAGCCGCCGCTTGTTAACTTTGCGTTATGTCTGGAGAAAATATGGATGAAAAACAAATTAAAAATGATTTTTTCCAAATGGCTTCTAATGTAAATGTAAGCTACATAGTTGCATTTCATGAATATGTTAGGGATAAATTAGAAGATAAGGAAAGTGAACTATCAGAACAACTAAAAAATTTTTCCGGTAGCCGTGCTGAACGGGTTGACTTGCTTGTCGAGCATGAAACATTTTTAAAAATGTACCCAAAGCAATTATCAACTAATACTTTCTTACTGCTATATAGCCATTTGGAAGAGCACATCCATCATATTTGGAGAATGTATTGTCCAGAAATCGACATCACTGGAAAAATTAAAGGCAGTATCTCAAGATACAAACCAGTTTTTAAAAACCTATATAAAAATAAGCTTTCTAACAGCAATGCTTGGGAGTTTATTAAAGAATGTGAACAACTTAGAAATTGTATTCTTCATGCCAATGGCAGAATTGATCTTTTCAAAAAACCTGATGAAATTGATCGCATAATAAAAAAATATCCAAACCTTTTATTTGTTGAAAATAAAAGAATTTCTATTGACTATGATTTTGTGTCCAAATTTTATGAAATAATACAGGAAATCATAAAACGAATAGAAACATTATAAAAAGACATAACCTTCTCTTACAGCGGAGCGCAAAAAGCGGGCGCCCGCTGAAGAGTTTGTTAAATTCAATCAAGGCACTATGGAAACTAAAATCAATATTGCAAAAAAAAGACAAGCACGCGATTGTCTGCTTTGCGTAAAAAATTCTGATCTGTGGAATGCATATTTCAAAAACAATCCTACTCATGAAGCAACTTTAGAAGAAATGATTTCTAAAAAACAGGTTTACGTTGCTACAAATAAAAATGATAAATGTATTGGTTTTATGGGAGTCATTAACAATGGGTGTTTTCATAAATTTTCCTACCTTGCGACACTTGCTGTTAAGAAAAGGTACAGGAATAAAGGTGTCGGAAAAGCACTTGTAAACGAATTTGAATCTATCGGATTTAAAAAAGCAGATAGAGTTTTTATCCTTGTAAGTGATTTTAATAAAACAGCTCAACAGTTCTACAGAAAACTGGGCTATAAAAAAGTTGGAAATATTCCGGATCTTTTTAAAAATGGCATTTCTGAGAATTTATTGGTGAAATACAGAATTTAACCAGCAACTACACCAGAAATCAGGGCGGGGCGGCCTTGTCAGATTGAAATGTTGGATTGCCCTGTTTTCTGGTGAGTTCGGTGTTCGCTGGACATAAAAATGGATGCTGTTTTTGAAAAAGTTGATAGCTATTACATTGAAATAAACAATAGACTTGATTCAGCTAATCGAAATGAAATTGCCGTCTACCATGTATATGGTGCTGATGGCCTTATTAAAGGTAACGGCTTACCAGTATTTTGGGATTCCCTTGGGAAACAATATTCCGATTACTTAGCTTCGTACGATATAACTGGACTTAAAGAATTAGGTGAAATTATCCAATCATCGATATGGGTTAAAAATGTTGTTGAACGTGGAATTTCAGATGACGGATATTTTAAATTTACAGAGGATGAAGAAAAAGAATTATCAATTATCGAAAGCCAATATTATAAGGCTTCTGAAAATATAACCTCAGCTTTATGGTCTTTTATATCAACAATCGAATGAACAGCGAACAACCGCATAAACTCTGAAACCCAAAGCAGGTCGGCTCCAGCAGTTTCCACCTTTTTTATTGAACGTGGCTTTTTCGAAAGCCTTATTAGCTTTGGGTTCATGTTATGCGAAACGTTCGACATTAACGAAAGGAGATAGTTATGACATATCCTAAATTAACAAGAAAAGCCTTTCTTTCGTATTTGTCTGTTGTCCTTCTTTTTATTTCATTGACAGGGCTATCGTTGCCGGAGTTCGTCGCGGTCGGAACGGGGGCCGTCGCCTTCGCAAAGAGCCCACATGCGAAGGAACTGCACGTCATCGACATCGGCACGGCAGAGGCCGAGGTCGGCCTGGCCTGGGACATCAACGAACGAGGTCAGGTGGTCGGCCTGTACGACTACCTGTGGTATGACGGTGTGTTAACCTTCCTCGGGTCTGGCATACAGGGCGTGGCTATCAACAACCGAGGGCATGTCGCCGGTATAGGAAGGTACGAGGATGGTGGAACGCATGCGATTTTGTGGCGTGACGGGGTCGTGACCGATCTCGGGCACCTCGGCGGCGGCTACAGCGAGGCTTACGGCGTCAACAACCGGGACCAAGTGGTGGGCGAGAGTTGGACGGTGTCGGGTGAGACCCACGCCTTCATCTGGGAGGACGGCGTCATGACCGATCTTGGCACTCTGGGCGGCGACTATAGCTCGGCTATGGACATCAACGAACGGGGCCAAGTGGTCGGCACCAGCTGGACGGCGACGGAGCAGCGGGCGTTCCTGTGGGAACGCGGTGCGATGATTAGTCTGGGCACCCTGGGCGATTTCAGTTATGCGTACGGCATCAACGACCGGGGCCAGGTAGTGGGCGGTAGCCAGATCTACCCATCCGACGAGGTGCACGCCTTCCTCTGGGAACGCGGGACTATGACCGACCTCGGATCGTTGGGCGGCGATAGTGGGGCCTACGCCATAAACAACCGCGGCCAGGTGGTCGGGCGCAGCGTTGACGTGGACGGCGAAATGCGCGCCTTCCTCTGGTACAAGGGCGAGATGATCGCATTGCCGACCCTCGGAGGAGAATACACCGAGGCGCAGGGTATCAACAGCCGGGGCCAGATAGTGGGATTCGGCGAGACAGATACAGGTGAGACGCACGCCGCGATCTGGATGCGATAACGCAATCAAAAGGATCAGTGTCTGAGCTGACCCACGAATTTAAACGGCATGGGGGGCAGGCCTACGCTTTTGACAAAGTTAGAAAGCATCTTAGTCATGGCTTCATTCCTAGCAGGATCGGGGAAAAAATGAAAGCGGCTTTGCCGAACCACAAAATACACAGGACGCCTAACTGCCGGCGCCTGTGATTTTCATGTGTGTGCCAGGCATGGCATGTAGCTAGTGGAGTGAAAGTCTCCACACCAGGTAATCGCAGAGCCGAAGGTTAGGAGAAGGACAAGG
>JAFGLS010000176.1 GCA_016927935.1 Syntrophaceae bacterium | reverse complement strand
TTTTTACTACTCATATAAGATATTAATGAGATTAACCTTTTAACGTTTTTTCTTGAATTCCACCAACACTTTACCTCCTTTACACCCGAAATGACATTTCTTAAATGAATTTACGGGACAAGATACTAGGTATCGAGATGAAAAAAAGCAAATTTAAAGCTGTCGTTCTTTTGAGCGGGGGGATAGATTCCACAACTACTCTTGCTATTGCTAAAGATTTAGGATTTGAAATATACGCTTTGAGTTTTCGCTACGGCCAACGTCATTCCATTGAACTGAAAGCGGCGAAGCGCATCGCTAAAAGATATAAAGTAACCAGGCATTTGATATTGAACATTGATTTGAGAAAAATTGGCGGATCTGCGTTGACGGCGGATATGAAAGTGCCCAAGAGAAGAAGTTTCAAAGAATTGAAAGAAGTTATTCCTGTAACTTATGTTCCGGCGCGCAACACGATATTTCTTTCTTACGCTTTGGCCTGGGCGGAAGTAATTGGAGCAAATGCTATTTTCATCGGAGTAAATGCGTTGGACTATAGCGGTTATCCTGATTGCCGTCTCCAATATATTGCCGCTTATGAAAAAATGGCCAATCTGGCGACAAAAGCCGGAGTTGAAGGAAAACAGAAATTAAAGATTCATGTCCCGTTGATCAAGATGAGCAAATCACAGATTATCAAGAAAGGCATTGAGCTCGGTGTCGATTATGCTGTTACTCACAGTTGTTATGATCCATCCGCTTCAGGAATCGCCTGTGGCCAATGTGATTCTTGTCTCTTGCGTCTAAAAGGTTTCAGGGAAGCCTGTTTGACGGATTCCATAAAGTATAAAAAATAGAGAGATATATTTGAGTTATTTCATTAAGGAAATATTTTATTCCATACAGGGAGAAGGATATTATTCCGGACGGCCGGCGGTTTTCTGCCGTTTCGCTGGCTGCAATTTATGGTCGGGAAAAGAGGCTGACCGTGAAAAATCCGTTTGTAATTTCTGTGATACGGATTTTGTCGGATACGATGGACAGGAAGGTGGAATTTATAAAGATAAGGAAGAATTGTCCGGAAGAATTGAAAAAGTGTGGCCGGGCGCAAGTAGAAAATCAGCAAAACCTTTTGTTGTTTGCACGGGAGGGGAACCGTTGTTGCAATTTGACGCAGGCTTATTATCTGCGTTACACGAAAAGGGTTTTGAAGTAGCCGTCGAAACAAACGGCACAATCCTGCCGCCGGAAGGTATTGATTGGATTTGTGTTAGTCCCAAAGCCAACGCTGAATTATTATTGCGTTCGGGGCAGGAGTTAAAACTTGTATTTCCCCAGCAGGGAATTGACCCGGAAAAATACGCAATGTTGAATTTTCAGCATTTTTTCCTTCAGCCGTTGGATTCGCCTGACCGTGATATTAATACACGACTGGCGATGGAATATGTTTTAAAACACCCGCAATGGCGGTTGAGTTTACAGATACATAAAATTCTGGGCATAAAATAGAGGGCATTAAATGGGAATTTTTTGTGTGTTTAAATTTGACTCTAATTATCGTTTATCCGTTATTGATGTTAACCTAAATGTTCCGAACATATCTGGTTTTAAGCCCTTTTTAGTTGAAAAATCGGCTCTAAAATGATAGTTGCTCATGTCAATCAGGTATGGAGACATGAATCAAAAAACCATACAAAAAATAAAAAAGAACCAGCAGGATAATTTACTGGAAGAACTGCTGCGGGAAAAGGCTGCTGTTCTAACCCGGGCGGGAATGGCTGTTGAAGAAGTTATTGAAAAGTTAATGGGAATAGAAAGAGAAATAGAAACAAAAATTTCTCTTCTGGACTCCATTAATTGCCATAAGGATAATTCGAAATTAGCACACCGAAAACGATTAATTTGTGAAGAAATAAATTATGATGTTAATAAATTCAACTCTATTCGTCGAAAAGCTCAGTTGCAATATTATTATCTGATTGTAACGCGGGAAGCACTAGGCCTGAGGCGTCACGAAATGGTTCAGAAAATGTACAAGATTCCTGATAGAAAAGAAAAAATACGAGCAACTTAATGGATAGATATAAAAAACCGCGGGAGCGGATGGTTGAAACACAAATAAAAGCACGTGATGTAGACAATGTTCGTGTTTTAAAGGCTGTGTCTGTTATTCCGAGGCACCTTTTTGTTGATAAAGGCCTGATTGAGCAGGCATACACTGACAGTCCTTTACCTATTGACGAACATCAGACAATTTCTCAGCCTTATATAGTAGCTCTTATGACTCAGGCGCTGGAATTAAAGGGAAAAGAAAGGGTTTTGGAAATAGGGACCGGTTCGGGTTATCAAACGGCAATTCTGGCTTATCTGGCCGATCGGGTTTTTTCAGTTGAACGCTTTGCTTCATTGGCAGCAAGTGCGCGTAAAATTCTTGATAAACTAAATTTTTATAATGTGGCAATAAGAGTAGGCGACGGTTCTTACGGTTGGAAAGAAGAAGCGCCATTCGACGGCATTATTATAACTGCCGCGGTGCCGGATATTCCTCAGTATTTATTGGGACAGCTTATCGCCGGAGGAAGAATGGTCTTGCCGGTCGGCGATCGTGATGTTCAAACTCTATATAAACTTACCCGTTCTGCAGAAAATCCTGAAGAAATAATTAAAGAAGATTTGGGCGGATGCCGCTTTGTCAGCTTGATAGGAGAAAGCGGGTGGGGAAAATAAATTATTTATTCAAGTCATTTATTTTAATGAGACCCAAATTTCAGAAACGGAGTGCGCTGAAATTTGATGGTCGTAATGAGACTCAAAATTCAGGAACATCGTGGACTGAATTTTGTAAGTCGAATTATCCAATCCTCGATTTATCGGGATTGGGAATTATCCCCGAGGCGAAGCCGAGTGGGATAAATGTGGGTCTAATTCCCCGCCCCTTGGGGCGCAAGTTCGTTTGGATACCCCGCTGCTTGCGGCGGGGTTGTTCATTTATTCTTGCTTTATTTCTAATTTTCCTCCTTTTTGATCCGCCGCTGTCTAAAGCCCAAGAAAAGGGCGTCTATCATTTAGTAAAAAAGAATGAAACGTTTTGGAGCATTGCGCGGGCTTACGGCATTTCAGTCCAGAAGTTGTCCAAGATTAATAATATAGCCGATATTAACTCTATAAAGGAAAATTCTGTTCTGTTCATTCCTTCCGCGACTCGGGTAATAGATAACATTGCTGATGAGAAAAGTTGTGATACTGATATTAAAGCTAAAAAAAGCAGTTCAGGTAGTATCAGAGACATTGAAAAAAATGAAGACATAAAAAAAAGGAGCCCCTTAACTAAAATAGAACAATCTAAAAAGGAAGATACTGAAAAATCGCCTTTGGAAACTATTCAGAATAAAAAATTACCTGAGAAGAAAATCTTATCTCAAAAAGCATTAGTACCTAGAAAAAAAATAAAAGCGGGGAGAAATATATTTATTTGGCCTGTGCAAGGTGAAGTTAAATCTCATTTTGGTGTTCAACCAAATAAAACATTTCATAACTGGATTAAAATAATCTCCTTTGCTGGTAAAAAAATAAAAGCGGCAGAATCCGGTACAGTTATTTTTTCTTCTAATCTAAAAAATTACGGAGAGACAATCATAATACGACATAAAGATAACTTTGCCACAGTATATACACATATGAAAAGAAGATTAGTGAAAATAGATAAGAATGTCAGAAAAGGCGAATCAATAGCCGTGCTGGGAGAAAAAGATGATGCCGGCAAAGTCTATTTTAATTTTGAAATACGTATAAAAGGTAAAGCTCACGATCCTCTTTTGTTTTTACCTTAATTTTATCCGTACTTGCCGAAAAACAAATCATTGCTATATTAGAATCAATATGACTGAATGAGACTGCAATGAATAATTATTATGAACAAGGACCTATTCGTCCACCCAGCGAGGCGAAAAGCCTTCTGATTCGCGTAACTAGAAATTGTCCGTGGAATAAATGTGCATTCTGTCATACATACCGTGGAAGCAAGTTTGAATTACGAAATGCGGAAGATGTTAAAAAAGATATCCAGGCAATGAAAGACATTACCGATGAAATTATCGGACTTTCCTGGAAATTAGGAGAAGGCGGTCAAGTCAATCGAAATGTTTTAAGGCGGATTTATAACAACAGGGATTTTTATGATGATTGTATTTACTCTATGGCAGTCTGGCTTTATTTCGGAGGTGAAAATGTTTTCTTGCAGGATGCCAATTCTCTGATTTTAAAAACTGCTGATCTTTTGTCTATTCTTGATTTTTTGAAAGAAAAATTTCCACGCGTGAAAAGGATTACCTCTTATTGCCGTTCCCACACTGCGGCAAGAAAGACCTTTGCTGATTTTGAGCAGTTAAGAAAAGCCGGTCTTTCCCGTATTCACATCGGTATGGAAAGCGGGTGTGATGAAGTTTTGTCTTTCATTAATAAGGGTGTTACCGCCGATGATCATATAAAAGCCGGTCTGAATGTCAAGCAGGCAGGAATTGAACTGAGTGAATATGTTATACCCGGATTAGGCGGTGAAAAATGGACACGTCAGCACGCATTGGACACGGCGAAAGTAATTAATGCCATAGAGCCTGATTTTCTCCGACTCCGCACCTTACATGTAGTGCCGGGGACTGTTCTTGATGAGTTAATGAAAAAAGGAGAATTTAATCCTTTGAGTGATGATGATATTCTCAGAGAAATAAAATTATTTATAGAAAAATTGGATATTCAGGGAACATATCTGGCCAGCGATCACATTTTAAATTTATTGGAAGAATTGGAAGGCAACTTTCCCGAAGCGAAGCCAAAAATTATCGCCTCAATTGAAAAATATCTGAATATGTCCGAGGAAGACAGACAAATTTTCCGGCTTGGTCGTCGAAGCGGAACGCTTAGAAAACTGGATGATCTTGAAGATAGGGATGCTTATCTGAAGTTGAAATCCATAGTCGATAGTTATGCACAACAGGGCCAAAATCTTGATGAAGATATAATAAAAATAATGAATAATTTCATATAAATAAAAGTAAATTTATCTTTTCGGCATGTCCATAATATTTTCTGTTCTAAATCGATTAATTTAATAATAAATTTCTCTTGACATCAACGCTATATGAAGGTAGAAAAAACCATGAAAAGCTTGACTTTTAGTCAAGGAATGACTTGTGTTCATGAATATCAAAGTTATCAATGCAAGTACTTAATTTATTACGTTAAGTGATTTTAGGTTAAATGTAAGATTGCATTAACAATTGGTAAGCTTTGTTAAAAAATAATTTATGAGGAGGCTATACAATGCGTGAATGTGTAATTATTGATGGTGCAAGATCAGCCAATTCCCGGGCGCACAACGAAAAGGGATGGTTTAGAATCGCTAGGCCGGATGAGATTTTGACAAAAGTTTATGATGGATTGTTTGCTCGTAACCCCAAGATAAAACCGGAAGATATCGAAGCAGTTTTTGTCGGTTGCGCCAATATTACCGCTATGCAGAATGATATTGGCCGTCTTGCCTGGCTGGCTGGTGGATTTCCGGAATCTGTTGCGACTAATACTATAACTCAGCAGTGTCCTTCCGGCATGTCCGCAATTGAGCATGCCGCACGCGCTATTATGTGTGGTGAAGGCGATACTTATTTGGCTGCCGGTGTGGAAGACATGCAGAAAGTTTTCATGGCTATGCACATGGATTTCGCCCCGCGTCTGATGCAGCGATACAACATCGCGGAAATACCTATGGGAAATACCGCTGAAAAAGTGGCGGAACAATGGAAGGTCGCCCGCGTTGATATGGAAAATATGGCTTTCTGGAGTCACAAGAAAGCCGATGAGGCTACCAAAGCCGGCAAATTTAAGAAGGAAATTATTCCTATGGAAGGATTGAAGGATGACGGCACACCCTTTGTGGTTGATACGGATCAGTGGATTCGGGGCGATATCTCTATGGAGCAAATGGCAACAATGAAACCAGCTTTTAAGCCGGACGGAGTCGTAACAGCCGCAACATCCTCGCCGTTGACAATTGGCGCAGCGGCTGTAATTTTAATGGAACGTTCTAAGGCCGATAAACTTGGTCTTTCCTACCACCTCAAATACGAGGGAGGTGCTATGGCCGGTTGCGATCCAACGGTCATGGGTATAGGTCCCGTATTTGCGGTCAAGAAGCTTCTTGCCCGCAAAGGTATGAAGGTAAGCGATATCGATATATGGGAATTAAACGAAGCCTTTGGCAGCCAGTCTTTGGCCTGCCTCAGGGAGCTGGGTATTGCCGAGAATGCGCCTTTTAAAAATGTGAATGTCTGGGGCGGCGCATTAGCACTGGGCCATCCATTGGGCGAGAGCGGATGCCGTATCGTGGTTACCATAAATAACATTATGAAGACCGACTATCCCAATGCCAAATACTGTGTGGCTGCACTTTGCGGTGGCTTCGGCAATGCCAACGCGATTATGTTCAGCAAAGCATAATTTTAATTCCAGTAAGATGATATAATTTAAAAAGGGAGATCTTTGATCAAAGATCTCCCTTTTAATTTTTTAATGAGACCCAAATTTCAGAAACGAAGTGCACTGAAATTTGATGGTCGAATTATCCCCGAGGCGAATAACCTAAAGGTCACTATAGGCCGAGCGGGATAAATGTGGGTCTA
>JAFGLS010000175.1 GCA_016927935.1 Syntrophaceae bacterium | reverse complement strand
ATCCCTTATCCGAGACTTAGGTTGTTAACTTTGCACCCCGCCTTTTCAATGCGGTTAGCCTTTTTCAAGCTGGTTTTAATTGGTTGGATCGTATTTAAAGCTAAATAAGCTAAAAAGTCAAAGGTAATTTGGGGTACAGTACACTTAATTATTAAAATAACCGAATAAAAGCCCTCTTGGCATCATTTCCCTTTAAAATTCGGTTGCCTTTTTTCCATAAAAGCCATGAAAGCTTCTTTGATGTCATCCGTTGTCAGCAGAAAAATGTTTTTTTGCATCGCCAGAGCTACTCCTTCGCAGACGCTCGTATGGCGGCTGAAATTTAAAACTTCCTTGGTGCTCTCAATTGCCAGCGGGGCGTTTTCAGCTATCTGCGCAGCCAGTTGCCAGGCGGCCTCATAAAGCGTGGGTTGATCGGCATAAACATTGTTGACAAGCCCCATTTTCTCAGCCTGCGCCGCGGAATAAAAACCAACAGTGAATGCCAACTCTCTGGTAAATCCTTCACCGATTATCAAAGGAAGCCTTTGCAGTGCGCCCATGTCGGCACATAATCCTATTTTCGGTTCCCTAAGGCAGAAACTTGCGTCTTGGGTACAGATGCGGATATCACAGGCGGCCGCAATATGGAGACCTCCTCCGATGCACTGACCGTGTACTGCGGCAATGACCGGCTTGGAACATTCTTCAATGGCAGTGCAGCAATCAAACAACGGTTGCGATCTTTTAAGCATGTCTAAAGGCCCTCTGGACGTGCCGGTAAAACCGCCGGCGGCATCTTTCAAATCCAAACCAGCGCAAAAAATTCTGGCCTTGCTCCTGAGGATAACAGCCCGCACATCGCTCATGGCTGCGAGCTCTTTAAAAACATTGGTAATCTCCGTTGCAAATTCAACACTCAAGGCATTTAGACTTTTTTCCCTGGACATGGTTACTGTTGCGATGTAATCCTTTATCTCCAGTTCAATGAATTTATAAATCATATACTTCTCCTTATACCAATTCTAACTCAAAGCGCTATTTTTGTTGGTCCCGATGCATCGGGATTGTCGGCTTCCTCAACGTATGTATAATACGCCTCGTCGCCTCCGCCTAGCCCCGCTGAAGCGGGACACTTCAACTAACGAATTCCAGCTTCTTGCGTAGCTGTAATTCGAGTTTCACTGCCTCCGCAATATCATCTTTGATTTAGAAATGGTATTAGAAATTGTTCGTTTAATGTTTGTAAAATTTTTTTCTATTATTTTTTATACAAAGAGTTTTTAATAATGTACTGGCGAACCTTATCTGGGGTAAGATATTTTATTGATTTTCCGGCTTTAATCATTTCTTTCATCCGCGATGATGAAATATCCAGAAAAGTTGTATGCCTAAAATAAATAGCATGTCCTGTCGGACCTTTAAACCCGTCAATTTTTTTATTATAAATAAATTGCGCGGCAAATTTTTTCGGCAGGATTCCTTCAAGCCTCATATCATTATAGCCGGGACGTGTCATTACTGCAAAGTTGCATAAAAGCAGAAGTCTCTCCCAATCCTTCCATGTTGTTATCGCCTGAAAAGCATCCTGTCCGACAATGAAGTACAGATCTAGATCTTCCATATACTTGTTGAGAATGTATTCGACGGTTTCCACGGAATAAGACTTGCCGGCGCGTAATTTCTCCACTTCGGAAAAGGAAAAATTGACATTGTCTTCAATCGCCAGACGAATCATTTGTTCGCGGTGATTAAAAGACGTTATTTTAGCTTCCAGCTTATGCGGTGGCCTTGATGACGGCACAAAAATTATGCGGTTCAGATTGAAAATTTCCAGCATCTCTTCCGCGCCGCGCAGGTGTCCGAAATGAATCGGATCAAAAGTTCCCCCTAAAATTCCCCATTTCATGTTCTAATCTGCCCGTTGCCGTAAATTATAAATTTCGTTGTCGTTAGTTCTTCCAGTCCCATAGGACCGAACGCGTGAAGCTTTGTTGTGGAAATACCGATTTCGGCGCCCAGACCCAGTTCAAAGCCGTCGCTGAAACGCGTGGAAGCATTAACCAGCACGGTCGAAGAATTTACTTCGTTCAAAAAGCGCTGGGAATTGGTGTAATCACTCGTAATTATTGATTCTGTATGCAAAGAGCCGTATTTTTCAATATGAGCGATGGCTTCATCAATATTATCCACGACCTTTACCGCGAGGATTAAATCCAGATATTCCGCGTACCAGTCATCTTCCCGGGCTTTTTCAATACCTTTCAGGATTACCTTCGTTTTTTCACATCCCCTTATCACAACGCCCGCTTTTTTTAATTTATTTACTGCCTGTGGCAGGAATTTGGCGGCTATGTCTTGATGTACCAGTAAAGTTTCCATGGCATTGCAGACACCCGGACGCTGAGTCTTGGCGTTCAGACAAATTTTGACGGCCATATCAATATCAGCGCTGACGTCCACAAAAATATGACATACTCCCTTGTAGTGCTTGATTACCGGTATTCTCGATTGGGAAACCACAGCACGAATCAATTCCTCTCCGCCGCGGGGAATGATTAAGTCAATGTATTCTTCCATCTTCAGCATTTCCGATACGGCTTCACGGTCTGTAATCGGAATCACCTGGATTGCGTTTACAGGTATTGATGTTTCCCGCAACACTCCCTGCAGAATGGAAGCAATTGACAGATTGGATTTGATTGATTCGGAACCGCCGCGCAAAATTACGGCGTTGCCCGCTTTCAAACAGAGAGCCGAAGCGTCAACCGTGACGTTAGGACGAGATTCATAAATAATGCCGATAACCCCCAAAGGAATGCGCATCCTGCCAACTAAAAGCCCGTTGGGTCTCCGCCACATGGAAATTACTTTTCCAACCGGATCAGGCAGTGCGACTACTTCCCTTATTCCTTTGGCCATCTGTTCAATTGTGGCCTGTTTTAGGGTCAAGCGCTCAATCATTGCGTTGGAAATGCCTGATTTCTTCGCTTTGACCACATCTTTGGAATTTTCATTCAGAAGAAACTTATAGTTTTTTTCGAGTTCTTCCGCCATTCGCGAAAGAGCTTTGTTTTTTTCAGCCTCTGTCACGCGGGAAAGTTTTTTTGCCGCCAGTGCCGCATTTTTAGCAATTTGTCGCATAGTATTTTTAATAGTCATAATGGAGTCCTTCAAATTAAAATCATTACTAAAATACCAAAACAAGATTGGGAATCCGGTTCAACAATAAACTTTAATAAGTTTTAATCCCGCGTCGCTTCGCTCCTGGGATAATTCCACTTACGCTTCGAGCATCGCATAGCTTGCTTTCAGCGAGTGTCATTAAAATTTACTTGCTTTTTCACTTATTATTGATAAAAACTGCCCCGTTTAAAGAGTATAATCTGAAAATATTTATTGTTCTCAGCTGATAGTGTAGTGTCATAGTAATAGCTTTACAATATTGTCATTTCGAGCTAAGCGAGAAATCTGATTTAACACAGGTGATTATAAAGATATCTCCCTACGGTCGATATGACATCCTTTTACTGAAACACTACCAAGCAACAAGAATTACTGATGACAATCTACAAGACAAAAATTCACGTGTCAAGGTTTTTGCCAAAACCAAAGTAGTATGAACAGAATAAGAATAAAAGCCGGTAAAAATATCTACAAAATCATTAAAGATGGCGGATTTAATTTTGATTCCATATCCACTTATTTCGGACCGGCGGTGGGACCTCGCTGGCTTATCGCCAGCGGATTCGATTTGACTCTTCTCCAGGGAAGTTTTCTGGGAAGGGCAAACCCCGTTAATTTAGTCGGTTCCTCAGCAGGTGCTTTCCGCTTCGCCGCCTGGCTCCAGCCGGAAGCGGTAAAATCTTACCAAAAATTGCTGGATACCTATATAAACGTTCAATACACCAAAAAAGATACACCGGCAACGACACTCGAAAAAATTACCGGCATCATCAATGAATACCTGGAAGATGACGCGCTTCCTTTCGCTATGGCTAACAAAAATTACCGGCTGATTGTAATTACATCACGGTCACGTGGACTTCTCTCTTTTAACAACACCTTGATACAAAAAATAGGCTTAATAACTTGCTTTTTGTTTAATTATTTAAGCAGAGAAAATATTTATAAATTCGCGGAAAGGGTCGTTTTTTATAACACGTCAAAACCGCCGTTCTTTTGTCTGAATTCGCAGTTCCGGGGGAAATGTGTACAACTTAACGAAATAAACTTTAGATACGCCGTCCTGGCCTCCGGAGCCATTCCCTTAGTCATTAAAGGGGTGCACGATGTTTACGACGCTCCCCGTGGAGTTTATCGCGATGGAGGTCTTATTGATTATCATCTTACTCACCAGTTTGCCGCCAAAGAAGATGAAATAGTTCTTTTTTTTCATCACCAGGAAAGAATAATTCCGGGTTGGCTTGATAAAAAAATAACACGCCGTACACCAGATGCTAATACCTTAAGCAATGTTTTAATGATTTTTCCTTCGCCAATTTTTATAGAAACTCTTCCTCTCGGAAAAGTTCCCAATCGAACTGATCTTGTTACTTTCATTGATGACCCAGAGACAAGGATTCAAAACTGGCGCACGGCTGTGGAATTATCCGCACCGTTGGGAGAAGATTTTTTGGAACTGGTGGAAAGCGGAAAGATACGTGACGTAGTGGAAAAGCTGTAACAAATCAGTTTTAAGGGTTAAGAGTTAAGTATAATTGAAGCGCTTCGCGCAATCCTTTTTTTCTTAAAACTTAATTACTTAAATCTTAAAACTTTTTGGTTTTAATATGATTATTCAGACCCTTCTTGATTTCTACAAAGACTGCGTTCTTTGTCCCCGCAAGTGTCATGTCGATCGCATCAAAGGAGAATTGGGCTTTTGCCGCCTCCCCGCAAAAATTATCATGGATTGCGCACTGGTACACCACGGTGAAGAGCCACCACTCTCCGGAAAAAACGGTGCCGGCACTATTTTCCTTTCTTCCTGCAACTTAGGCTGTATCTATTGTCAGAATTATCAAATTTCTCACTCTTCAGAAGGTAAAGAGCTTAGCTCCAGACAATTGGCCGAGGTAATGCTCGACCTGCAAAACAGGCAGTGCCATAATGTTGAACCGGTAACACCAACGTCGCAGACTCCGCTGATTATGGAAGCCCTGCTTATGGCACGCGCGCAAGGCTTGAATATTCCTTTCGTTTATAATTGCGGAGGTTATGAAGACCCGGAAATCATTAAATCGCTTGACGGCATGGTGGAAATATATCTGCCGGACTTTAAATATGGTCTGGAGGAAGATGCAGTAATGTTTTCCTCGGCACCGGAATATACACGCTTCGCCCTGGATTCGATAAAAGAAATGGTGCGCCAGGTTGGCGACGAGCTGGAATTAAAAAGTGGTGTGGCTCAAAAAGGCGTAATTATTCGTCATCTGGTTTTACCCGGCAGAATAGAAAATTCCAAAGAGGTTTTAAGATTAATCAGAAAAGAAATTTCTCGAAATGTTTACCTAAGCCTGATGTCTCAATACACGCCGACTGCCAAGGTACGCAACCACCCGAACTTGAAACGCAGAATCACCAAAAGTGAATATAAACAACTTACGGATTATGCTCTTGATCTCGGTTTCAATAATTTATTTGTTCAGGAGGTTAACGACTATGAACTGACACCGGATTTTGACAGTGAAAATCCCTTTGATAAATAACCGTCTATAATTACGGCATTTCAAATACCTGGACTCCCTTCGGAGGTTTGAATTGAAATAACTTCTCCGTAAGTCCTGTATTTATATCGATATTGGAAAATTTCAACGTGGTGGAATTACCCAAAGCATCATCAAAGCCTACCAGCAAAATATAAAAATTTTTTTTATCAATGGTCATCTGGACTGAATTGCAGGCAACTGTTTTTTCTTTAGGTATCAGCTTGAGCATATAATTACCGTCTTCGTCCAAAGCTCCTGATTCGGCGTATTTTATTAAGAAATCATTCTGTAACTTCCCTGTCCCGGAAAAAAAGTTAATTAAAAACTTCGATTGGAAAATACTTTCCGATTTCTGCACATAGACCGCTTTTTCCTGCGGAAGATACAGCCACGCTTTCCGGCTGTTAATCACCAGTTTTTTACCTTGTGGTTTTGAGTAATTCCAAGACATGTTCTTTGGATTCTTAAAAAAAACAATGCCTTCTTCTTTTTCTGTTTTCTTGATTGATTTTATGGCTGTCTCCTGAATGAAATCAGCTTTCAGGTCTTTTGTTTTTTCATAAGTGCTCTGAAGCTTCTGCACGACATCGTCAACCGATTGAAGTTCTTCGGGAAAAACACAAGCAGGCAGAGCCAGCAGCGATAAAATAAGGAAAAGAACAATCTCTGCTGGTGTAAATAGCTTATTTATTTTGAAAAAAACTTTTGTCATTTTTTGATAAAAAATCAGCTTCCTGTGGCACATTTTTTTCTATGAAGTTTATATCTTCCTTTATTCATGCGGTACAGGTGATGATGATGAAAGGCAATATCAATAAACTATTGATTATATTTACTATTTTATTTGCCCAAACCTTGTGCAATTTGGTGTAAAATCGTAACAATTACGCACTTACAGCGCTTATCAACAAAGTTATCAACAACCATATCCACAGTTTTGTTGAATACAAATCTAAGTGCCTGTATCAAAGAAGAAAAGTTAAGATTTACTTCTTTTTAGTCTTTTTCCCTTCCAATATCTTGACCCGCCAACCGAAAGGATCTTCTTTCAATCCATACTGAATTTGTAGAATTTCATTGTATAATTTTTCCGTCAACGGACCGGTCTTTCCTCCGTTGATTAAATATTCTTTTTTACGGAAATAAATTTGTCCAACGGGAGAAACTATCGCCGCCGTTCCCGAGGCAAAAGATTCTTTCAGAGTTCCTTTTTCCAAAGATGAGATAACTTCATCTATAGTCAATAATCTTTCCGCAACTTTCACACCTAAATAATTGGCTAACTTAACCACGGAATTACGGGTAACCCCGGGCAGTATTGTTCCGGTCAGCGGTGGAGTAATTAATTCATCACTAATAAGGAAAAATATATTGCTCGTGCCGACCTCTTCCACGTATTTGTTTTCTTTGGCATCCAACCAGAGGACCTGAGTATAACCCATACCAGTGGCAATGCGGCTGGCGTAAAGGCTGGCGGCATAATTACCCGCTGCTTTTATAAAACCGGTTCCACCCTTCGCGGCTCGCACATATTCTTCCGACACATAAATTTTTGTCGGCATAAATCCCTGCGGATAATAAGCTCCTACCGGCCCCACAACTATAAAAAAGAGATATTCATTGGATGGATGAACTCCCAGCGCCGCTTCTGTTGCTATCAACGTCGGACGAATATAAAGAGATGTCCCTGAACCTCTCGGAATCCAATCTTTTTCCAGAATCACCATTTTTTTCAGGGCTTCCATAAAAATTTCTTCATCAATTTGCGCCATGCAAAGTCTTTCGGCGGACGAATTCATTCTTTTGATATTTTCTGTCGGGCGGAAAAGATAAATTTCGTCATTTGGACCGCGGTAAGCCTTAAGACCTTCAAATATTTCCTGCGCATAATGAAGACACATTGCCGTTGGGTCTAATTTCAAGGGCCGGTATGGTTCAATAACGGCGTCATACCAGCCTTTACCATCCTTGTATTTCATATTAAAAAAATGGTCGGTAAATATCTTGCCAAAACCCAACTTGGATTCATCTTTTGGTTTTGTCTTCATTTTTTTGGGGGAAGCTTTGATGATTTTAATTCTCATAAATACCTCTTTCCTTAGAATGCTGTATGTCTACATTTTTTTACCCGAAAGTTGGTCTGGCATTAATTTTTTTGCTTTGACATAGCATTAAATAATACTTCTATCAAGATTTCGGTACTGAATTGCCTCGGCGATATAAGAAGACCTGATTGATTCATCCCTTTCTAAATCAGCAATTGTACGGGACACTTTCAATACTCTATTTACCGCCCGAGCACTTAATCCCAGTTTTTCAATAGCCATTTCAATGAGTTTATGAGCTTCTTCATCTATCTGGCAAAATTTCCGAATCTGCTTTTCCGTCATCCGGGCGTTACAAAGAACATCCTTATGACCAAAGCGCTTTTTCTGCAAATCACGAGCCTTATTGACGCGCTCTTTGACTGCTATGGAAGATTCACCAATTTCTTTATCGGACAAAGCCCTATATTTAACCGAAGGCACTTCAATATGTAAATCTATTCTGTCCAGAAGCGGACCGGATATTTTAGACTGATATTGACGGATTTGCTGAGGACTGCAGCGGCAGGTATGAACGCGGTCGCCCAGATAACCGCAGGGACATGGGTTCATCGCGGCCACCAGCATAAATTTCGCTGGAAATGAAGCAGACACAGAAGAGCGCGCGATTGTTATCGTGCCGTCTTCCAAAGGTTGGCGCAGAGCTTCCAGCACGTTTTTCTTAAATTCAGGCAGTTCATCCAAAAAAAGCACTCCCAAATGAGCAAGACTTATTTCACCGGGACGCGGCGTCTGTCCGCCTCCAACCAAGCCAGCATCGGATATGGTATGATGCGGCGAACGGAATGGACGAACCGCCATAAGTGTTTCATCTTTATTCAGAAAGCCGGCGATAGAAAAAACTTTTGTTACCTCAATAGCTTCGTCAAATGAAAGGTCGGGTAAAATAGTGGGCAATCTTTTGGCGAGCATACTCTTTCCGGAACCTGGTGGCCCAATCATCAGAACATTATGACCGCCGGCGGCGGCAATTTCCAACGCTCTTTTCGCCTGCTTTTGCCCCTTTATTTCATTAAAATCCACATCATATTTATTTGTTTTTTGGAAAATTTTATCCACATCCATAGAAAGTAAGTCAATTTTTTTTCTGCCTTCCAAAAATTCTACAACATCCGGTAAAGTTTTTATCGGAATCACGTTAATCCCTTCTACCATAGCCGCCTCTGCGGCGTTTTCTTCAGGAACAAAGACCGATTTTATTCCTATTTCTTTTGCCTTGAAGGCAGCGGGCAGAACACCGTTTACCCTTTTAACACTACCATCAAGAGATAGTTCTCCGATAAAAAAACAATTTTTTAAATTGTCTTCTTTAATTAATTCTTCCGCAGCTAGAATACCAACCGCTATAGGAAGATCGAAACCCGTACCTTCCTTTTTAATATCGGCAGGAGCAAGATTAATGGTTACATGACTGCGAGGGAAACGATAGCCGGAATTTTTTATAGCAGCTTTAATTCGGTCTCTGCTTTCCTTAACCGAAGCATCAGGCAAACCAACGGTGGAAAATTGAGGCAACCCCTGTGATGTGTCCACTTCCACAAATACAGGATATGACTCCATGCCAATAATGCTCATGCTGTTTACTTTTACAAACATCACGCCTTCTTTAAACAAATTTTTTTTTGGGATACTAACTAATTGAAATATTTATATCAAGATATTTAATTAGAGAATTTATAAAAATTCCCCAATTAAACGGGTAAACCCCGATAGAAAATCTTCGACTTTCTATCGGGCACTTTCGCACGGGATATTAAACACAGTGTTTGCTGACAAAGAAAGAATCATCATCCCCGCTGCAAGCAACGGGGCTTTCTAACGGGGCAAATAAAAATTTTTTTACGTTCCTTGACTCATTATTTAGCCTATGCTAAGCATTGCCAAAATCATTCGACTTAAAAAATAAATTCTAAAAATCAATAAAGCGATGAAAAAATTATCCCACGTGAATAAGGAAGGCAATGTTCAAATGGTTGATGTCACAACCAAGGGAAAAACAATCCGCAAAGCGAAAGCTCGTGGCGTTGTCAAAACAGACGTGCATACTTTGGACTTAATCGAGAGAGGACAAATTACTAAAGGAAATGTTCTGACCACTGCAAAAATTGCCGGCATCATGGCTGCGAAAAAAACGGGTGAGCTTATTCCACTTTGTCATCCTCTGGAATTAACGGACATTGACTTAATTTTGAGTATTGACCACAAAAAGTCTCTAATTGTAATAGAATCTCTGGCGCAAACCGAGGGTAAAACCGGTGTGGAAATGGAAGCGCTGACAGCTGTATGCGTTGCCGCCTTAACTATCTATGATATGTGTAAGGCTGTAAATAAGAAAATAATTATCGGAGATATCATGCTTCTGGAAAAAAGCGGTGGCAAAAGTGGAACTTTTATCAGAGAAAAAAGATAGAATCATCAAAAACAAAACGTCTTTTAATGTAAATAATCCAACAATGAAGTAAAAAAATGGAACAGAATATTTTTAAAATAAAGAAGGCTTTTCTTGTGCCTTTTATTACGATGGTCATGCTTCTCTGTTTGTTGTTATTATTAAGCTTGTTTAAAGGCCAGCCATGGGAACAAATTATTCTGGCTGTTTTCTTTTTTGCTACACTCATTGTTGGAATAGAAGCGGCAGAGAGAGAAATTATCGTAACCAGAGACGGTTTAAAAATGAAAAAATTTTTCCGAGAGAAGAATTTTACCTGGCCGGAAGTAACACATTTAGCGATTCTTGACCTGAACAAAAAGGCCTACTTCCTCTTAACAACCACCAAGGGGTTTTATTTTTTTTCCAATATGTTTGAAAATCATG
Organism: Syntrophaceae bacterium; assembly: GCA_016927935.1. GTDB lineage: Bacteria > Desulfobacterota > Syntrophia > Syntrophales > Smithellaceae > Smithella. The sequence goes on along the minus strand of JAFGLS010000175.1, from coordinate 27,023 downwards.
CTTTACTTCTTCGCTCTATTGTGGATATGGTGAATTCTGAAAAAGTAGAAATACAGGTCAAAAATTATCTGGAGCACCCTCAAAATCAGCATTATTTGATAGTAATCTGTTGGTTAACAGTATTAGTTATTATTTTTTTTATAATCTTAAAATTGCTGCTGGCTTAAGTTTATTCCAATATTTTTAAAAAACATATTTTATAAATCTTGCCGGGAAGGAGTAACCTTTTAGAAATGCGACCCAAAAAAAAGAGTAAATCGGAAATTGTTATGAATGTTAAGGCAACCCCTTACGCGGCTGTCGAGGAAATAATAGAAAAAAAATTAGAAGACATTGCGACGATTTTATCATCTTCCGGAGATCGTAAAAGCAGGCTTTATGAAAATGTTCTGAATATAGTGGAAAAAGGACTTTTCAAAATAGCTTTACGCCGCTCAAACGGAGTGAAAAGTTCTGCTGCTATTTTTCTAGGAATTAACCGCAATACTTTTACCGACAAAATGACAAAACTCGGTATTACATGCGGTAAAAAAAAGTAGCTCCCTTCAAAATACTTGCCGGTAAAATCATCTAAAGCTGTTAAATTGCCATAGGAAATAATTTGTAATTTAAATAAAGATACTGCATATCCTTCAATCATTTTCCCATTCCTTTAAATACTTCAGCAGGAAAATGTAGAGCACATTTAACTTATTATTTTGACATAGTTTTTTTGAAAGAAATAAAAAAATAAAAATTTTGTTTGACAAAAGATGGGTTTGAAAGTAGGGATACGGCAAACGATTGCCGATTGCCATATGAAACAACTTTTTAACCCGGAAGATATAGAGAGAAAAGTCCTTTTAATCTTAAAGATTCTTAATGAAAATTCAGAATCACAGGGTGCGCGTGTAATCGCACGAAAGATGAATGAACGGGGGGTTCAATTAAGCGAGAGGACTGTCCGTTATCATCTAAAACTAATGGACGAAAAAGGACTGACAAAACTCGTCGGTCGCCGTGACGGCAGAATAATCACCAGTCTTGGACTTGATGAAATTAACAATGCCCGAGTCCGGGATAAAATCAGTCTTTCTATATCTCGAATTGATACCTTATCTTTTAAAACAACTTTTGACATAAAAAAGAGGCGCGGTCTTGTTCCGGTTAATATTTCTTTCTTACCGCAGGAGCAATTTAAAAAAGCACTGGAAGTGATGAAACCTGTTTTTAAAAAGAAAATAGCTGTTTCCAATCGCGTTGCCGTTGCTTCAGCGGGTAAATACCTGGGAGATGTTATTGTTCCTGAAGGCAAGATCGGATTGGCCACGGTATGTAGCATTTTAATTAATGGAGTTTTTTTAAAACATGGCATTCCTATTGATTCCAAGTTCGGCGGCATACTTCAGGTACAAAATGGTGAGCCTTTAAGATTTGTCGAGCTTATTAATTATTCCGGTTCATCGCTTGATCCGTCGGAAATTTTTATTCGCGGCAAAATGACTTCTGTAAAAGAAGTCGCCTCCAAAGAAGAAGGTAAAATTCTGGCAAACTTCCGCGAAATACCATCGCTTAGCCGGAATCTAGCGGAAGAAATAATAACCGATTTCAATAAAGCTGGCATCAGCGCCGCTATTTCCATCGGCACAGTTGGAACTCCTATTTGTCAGATTGACGTGGATATTCACAAAGTAGGTATGATTCTTGTAGGAGGACTAAATCCTGTAGCCGCAGCCTATGAAGATGGTTTTGATGTAGATAACAAAGCCATGTCTACAGTAATGGAATATGAAGATCTTACTGTTATTGAGGAAATATAGGAAATTTCTTAATTAACTCATATATAAAATTGTATGAAACAAATAATAAATTTTTCAGGAGGATTAAATTATGTCAGTGATTAAAGATGTTATCGCGAAAGTCAAACAAACAGATCCCTATCAGCCGGAATTTCATCAGGCTGTTGAAGAAGTTATGGAGTCCTTGGAACCTACCGTAAAAAAACACCCGGAATTTGTCAAAGCTAATATTTATGAACGCATCGTAGAACCGGAAAGAACCATTATCTTCCGTGTTCCTTGGGTGGATGATAAAGGAAATATAAAAGTTAACCGCGGTTTTCGCGTGCAGTTCAACAATGCTATTGGCCCATTCAAGGGCGGTCTGCGCTTTCATCCTTCAGTAAATTTGGGAATCATAAAATTTCTTGGCTTTGAACAGATCTTTAAAAACGCGCTGACTACTTTACCCATGGGCGGTGCCAAAGGCGGTTCCGATTTTGATCCCAAAGGAAAATCCGACGGAGAAGTCATGCGTTTCTGTCAGGCTTTTATGCGTGAGCTGTTCCGTCATATCGGATCCGATGTTGATGTTCCCGCCGGTGACATTGGCGTCGGTGGCCGTGAAATCGGATTTCTTTACGGTTATTATAAAAAAATCTGTAATGAACATACCGGCGTCCTCACCGGTAAGGGTATGTCCTATGGCGGAAGTTTGATTCGCCCCGAAGCAACAGGCTATGGTGTTACCTATTTTGCCGCAGAGATGCTAGCCACCCGTAATCTAAATTTCAAGGGTAAAAAGGTAGCTATCAGCGGCGCCGGAAACGTTGCGCAATATGCGGTAGAAAAAGTCAATCAGATGGGTGGTAAGGTAATTTCTCTTTGTGATTCTTCATCAACTATTATTGATGAGGCCGGAATTGACGGTAAGAAATGCGATTATGTATTGGATTTAAAAAATGTCCGGCGCGGCCGGATTTCTGAATATACTAATGAATACAAGTCTCTTTGTTACGAAGGCAAAAACGTCTGGGATGTTATTCGTGAACAAGGCATTAAAGTTGATATCGCCCTGCCTTGTGCCACACAGAACGAAATTAATGATAAGAATGCCGCCGCTTTAGTTAAAAACGGTTGCATCTGCGTTGCTGAAGGAGCCAACATGCCTTCTACTCCTGAAGCAATCAAAGTTTTCCAGGATAAGAAAATCCTCTATGGTCCCGGAAAGGCCGCCAATGCGGGCGGCGTGGCTACATCCGGTCTGGAAATGAGCCAGAACAGCATGAGACTTTTATGGACACGAGAAGAAGTAGACAAGCGTCTACAAATCATAATGAAAAGTATTCATCAAGTATGCTATGAAATAGCGGAAGCCTATGGCAAAAAAGGCGACTATGTCACTGGGGCAAACATCGCCGGCTTTACCAAAGTTGCCGAATCGATGCTGGCTTATGGCGTTGTATAACTGATTTTAATGAAGTAGCTTAAAACATTTCGCCCCTGTTGTCATGGAGGCAATATGGATTTTAAACCGAGAGCTAATGAAAAAATACGTCAACTGCTCGAGTGCGGCGTTGAAATTCCCAATCCCGGAACAACCGATATTGGTAACGAAGTCAATATTAATAATATTTCTAAAAAGGGTGTCAGAATTTATCCGGGATGCAGAATTTATGGGAGTAAAATGGTCATTTCTGACGGCTGCCAGCTTGGCTACGAGGCGCCGGTAACGATTGAAGACTGTCAACTCGGAGAAAAGGTTGAACTAAAGGGCGGCTTTTTCAGCAAGTCTGTTTTTCTGAACAAGTCAAACATGGGAATGGGCGCGCACGTTCGTGAAGGATGCATTCTGGAAGAGGAAGCGGGCGGTGCCCATTGTGTCGGATTGAAGCAGACCATTCTTTTTCCCTTCGTGACATTGGGCAGCCTCATTAACTTTTGTGACTGCCTGATGGCTGGCGGCACCAGTCGGTCTAATCACAGCGAAGTGGGGAGTTCTTATATCCATTTTAATTTTACGCCTGATGCCGATAAAACAACGCCTTCTTTGCTTGGCGATGTTCCACGAGGGGTAATGTTAAACCAACCTCCTATTTTTTTAGGCGGGCAGGGCGGAATTATCGGACCGATGCGGCTGGGATTCGGCAATGTTGTGGCAGCTGGTTCCATTTTGCGTCATGACTATCTTCAGGACAATCAATTAATCTTCGAGAATCCTCCTGCGGTTGGAGTGCAGATATATATGCCGGCAGCTTATCCGGGATTTAAAAGAATAGTGGAAAACAACATTATCTATCTGGCCAATCTGGTTGCTCTGGAAACATGGTATACCCATGTCCGAAAGCCTTTCCTGGAAACCCAGCCTTGGGGCTTTCTTCTTTATTCCGGCGCCATGGAACAGCTATCCGCAGCCAAAAAGGAACGACTGAAAAGATTAAAAGCCATGGCGGAAAAAGCATTTGCCGTAATTCCTAAAAAACAGAAGAAAACTTCTATTTCGGCCAGGCATGAGCTTCATCCCAAAATGACCTATATTGAAGAACTCTTTAGCGGAAAAGATCTAAAAGAACTGAAAAATACGGAGAAATCAAAAGATATATTTCTTAATGCCTTTGAAAAAGTTGCCGGAAAAGACAGGATAAATTATATTGAAACAATTCAAAACCTGCCTGCCGGAATTTCATCAAAAGGCAGTATATGGCTCAATCAGGTGGTAGATACTCTTTGCCAGAAGGTAAAGGATAAGTTGCCTTCCATAAATTTATTTAAGAAATAATTTGAAAAATATTTTAAAAAACTGATTTTAAGCAGTAAAACATATCAAAGAGGAGAAATAGATGGGTAAATTATTTGGGACCGACGGAATAAGAGGCGAAGCCAATCGCTACCCGATGAACGCGGAAATAGCTTTCGGCGTTGGTCAGGCCGTGGCACACCTTTTCAAAAAAAATCATCACCGCGCCCATGTTATCATCGGAAAGGACACCAGACTTTCCGGGTATATGCTAGAAAGCTCACTGGAAGCAGGAATCACTTCCATGGGGGGATACCCCTACTTGGTTGGTGTGCTGCCAACACCCGGAATTGCCTTCATAACCCAAAGCATGCGTGCCGATGCCGGCATTGTAATTTCAGCCTCTCACAACCCCTTTCGGGACAACGGGCTGAAAATTTTTGGTGGTAACGGCTACAAACTGACAGATGAACAGGAAAATATTATTGAAGATTTAATCCTTAATAACAAACTCAATGACCTGTTGCCTACGGCAAGTGAAATGGGAAAAGCTTCCCGTATAGATGATGTTCATGGACGTTACATTGTATTTTTGAAAAATACATTTCCCCGTAATTTCTCCATGGAAGGGATGAAAATTGTTCTGGATACTGCCAACGGCGCGACATACAAAGTAGCGCCCGATTCCTTTGTTGAACTTGGTGCTGAAGTTGAAGTTATTCACAATAATCCGGATGGCATGAACATAAATGCTAAATGTGGTTCACAGCATACTGAAGACCTCAGGAAAAGGGTGGTGACAAGTGGGGCAGCCATAGGTTTGGCTTTTGACGGAGATGGTGATCGTCTTATTGCGGTGGATGAAACGGGTCACAATATAACAGGTGATCAGATTCTAATCATTTGTGCGAGTATCCTGAAAAAAGAAGGCAAATTGAAGAACGATCTTCTGGTCAGTACCGTGATGAGTAATCTCGGCTTAAGAGTTGCTTGCAAGAAATACGGTTTCAAGTATCATGCTTCCAAAGTTGGAGACCGTTATGTTCTGGAAGATATGTTGCGCCTGGGAGCCGTTATCGGCGGTGAAGAAGCGGGACACATAATTTTTCTCAGACACCATACCACTGGTGACGGCATTGTTGCTGCCATGCAACTGATAGCTGCTATGGTAAAAAAAGGAAAGCCGCTTTCTGAACTGGCACGGATGATGGATATTTTCCCGCAAAAACTGATCAATGTTGACGTAAAAAGCAAACCGGCTATTGAAAAAGTCCCGAAACTTACTGAAGCAATAAAACAGACAGAAAAAGAACTTGGCGATGAAGGACGTGTTTTGGTCCGTTATTCCGGAACCCAGAATATGTGCCGCGTCATGGTAGAGGGACCTTCCGAAGTACTGACTACAAAATACTGCCAACAGATTGCTGATATTGTGAAAAGCGAACTGGGATAAATTGAGGGAGAAAAAAATTTATGGGAATAACCGTTTTTGTTACAAGAGATTTTACGCACATGAGTGAGATCGCGGCGGACATTGTTATTAAAAAATCAATCGAGATACTCAAAAGGAAAAAAAAGGCCGTTTTGGGACTGGCTACTGGAAATTCACCTACAGGACTTTACAAACATTTTGCCAAGGCAGCCAATGAAGGAAAGTTTGATTCCGGCTGTATTCGCAGTTTCAACCTTGATGAATATGTTGGCTTACCGGGAGATAACATTCAACAGCGGGTCATTCACCCGGAAAGCTACGCTTATTTTATGATTCAGGAACTTTTCAGTCTTCTCCATAAAAAGTTTCAGGAAACACGAGTGCCTTACGGTTCGCTGATTGACCAGAAAATTTTAATTAAGGAATTGAAGGAAAACAAAAAAGACTGGGAATTAGAGGGAACGGACGCTGGAAAATCCATTAAAATCAAAGCTAAACCAAAATCAAAATATCTTGCCTGGATCCGGAAGGAAATTCTTGACGGGTATGTAAGAAAAATAAAAGCGGCAGGAGGAATTGATCTTCAGATTATCGGAGTGGGGGGTCGCGGCCATGTGGCCTTTCACGAATCAGGCATCCCTTTTAAAGGCAGTTCAGTGCTGCTTGTTAAACTCGATGACAACACAATCGCCAATGCTGTTGCCGACGGACATTTCCGCACCAAGGCGGACTCGCCGCAATATGCCATAAGTATGGGAGCGGAGCTGGTTTATCGGGCAAAAACAGTTGTTCTTCTGGCCAATGGTGCACGCAAAGCAGAATCTGTTACCAGTTCCCTCTTGGGTAATGTTACGCCCGAAATTCCCATATCGTACAGTCAGCAATATTCCAAACAGGGCGGTGAGTTAATTTATGTTCTCGACCTCATTGCGGCTGAAGGTCTTCTGGCTAATACCAAGAAACTTAAAGATAGGGACATAATTTTAAATAAAATGGCTTAAACTTATTATAGCGGGATAACTTCTTTTGAAAAACACAAAATTTATCTTTGTCACCGGCGGAGTTCTTTCTTCATTGGGTAAAGGTCTGGCGGCAGCCTCAATGTCAGCTTTGCTGGAAAGCCGCGGACTGAAAGTCACCAACCAGAAACTGGATCCCTACATTAATGTTGATCCCGGAACAATGAGTCCTTTCCAGCATGGCGAAGTTTTTGTCACAGATGACGGAGCCGAAACCGATCTGGATCTTGGTCATTATGAAAGGTTCTGCTCCACCTGCATGGGAAAGTGCAACAATCTGACAACGGGGCAGGTTTATTATTCGGTTATCACCAAAGAAAGGCGAGGCGACTATCTCGGTAAAACAGTGCAGGTCATTCCTCACATTACCGACGAAATAAAAGACTTTATCCGGAAGACTGCTGCCGGTTTTGATGTTTCCATCGTGGAAATCGGGGGAACCGTTGGCGATATTGAAAGTCTTCCCTTTCTGGAAGCTATTCGCCAGTTCCGCAATGAAGTGGGAAGAGAAAACGCTATTTTCATTCATTTAACCTGGGTTCCACTTATCAAAACCGCCGGTGAAGTAAAAACTAAACCTACTCAGCACAGTGTCAAGGCGCTCAGAGAAATCGGTATTCAGCCGGATATTTTACTTTGTCGGACGGAGAATTTTCTTTCCGAAGACATCAAGGCCAAAATCGCTCTTTTCTGCAACGTGGAAGTCAATTCCGTTTTCACCGCCAAGGATGTTACATGTATTTATGAAGTGCCGCTTATCTTTCATCGGGAAGGACTTGACGCCAAGATTGTTGATTTTCTCAATATCTGGACTGGACAGCCAAAACTGGAAATCTGGGAAGATGTAGTCAAAAGATTTAATAATCCGCCGGATAAAGTATGCATTGGCATTGTCGGGAAATATGTCAATCTGACCGATTCCTACAAAAGTCTCAACGAGGCGCTTGTGCACGGAGGCATCGCCAACAACTGCCGGGTAAAATTAAAGTTTATTGATTCGGAAAAAATTGAAGCTGAAGGAATCGGTAAAAATCTGGATGACGTTGACGCCATCCTAGTTCCCGGAGGTTTTGGTGATCGCGGTATAGAAGGCATGATTCTGGCTATCCAGCGCGCAAGAGAGAAAAAAATGCCTTTCTTCGGAATTTGTCTGGGAATGCAGATGGCAGTGGTGGAATACGCCAGAAATATTTGTAAATTGGACAAAGCAAACAGCTCAGAATTTAATCCGAAAACTCCTTATCCGGTAATTGACCTGCTTCCCGAACAGCGCCATGTTAAAGAGAAAGGCGCCTCCATGAGATTGGGCGCCTGGCCTTCTGTCATTGAACCCAATTCCTTCGCTTTTATGGCATACGGGCAGAAAAAAATTTCAGAGCGGCACCGCCACCGCTATGAATTCAACAATGATTATAAAAAGATTCTCACGGACAAAGGATTGAGAATTACGGGAATATCACCCGACGGGCGCCTGGCGGAAATTGTGGAGATAAAAGATTATCCCTGGTTTCTGGGATGCCAGTTCCATCCGGAATTCAAATCAAAACCGATAAAACCTCATCCTCTTTTCAGTAGATTTATTGAAGCAGCGTTAAATCATTCCAACAAGGGAAAGCAAAAAATAAAGCAGAAGAAAAAAAGATCTTGAGCTAATCAGTAACATCGGAAAAAAATTTATAGCTGTTACGCCCGTGCTTTTTTACAGAATACATTGCCATATCAGATTTCTTGAGTAAAGAATCCACATCGTCACAATCATCGGGAAAGATGGCAATGCCAACGCTGGCATTAGAAATTACTTCGTTATTAGCAAGCAGAAAAGGCTTCTGAAAGGATTTTAGAATAACTTTCGCGACTCCCGCGGCATACTCTATTTTCTCCAGATTCGATAATAAAATCATAAATTCGTCACCGCCCAGTCTGGCTACAGTGTCGCTCTGACGCAATATACCAGTTAAGCGGCAACCAACATCCTTAAGCAATTTGTCGCCGACCATGTGACCCAAAGCGTCATTGATATCTTTAAAATTATCGAGATCCAGCATCATTACCGCCAGCTTTTTTTTGTTTCGTTTGGATTGAGCAAGAGCCACTTGAAGGCGATCCATAAACAACATTCTGTTGGGCAAACCGGTTAGAGAGTCATGTGTCACCATGTAATTGAGTTGCTTATCCATTTCCTTGCGTTCGGTAATATCGCGGATAATTCCTTTAAAACCGATCGGGCGGCCTGCCAAATCCTTTTTCAAAGACACAGAAGCCTCAATGTATCTTTTAGCTCCATCTCTTCTTATAATTTGCCAGTCGAATTCTTTGGTAGGTTTTCCTGTCTTATAAACTTTATTGAATGCCTGATAGACTTTCTTGGCTGTTTCCTCATTTGTGTAAACTCGGTCATTCATGCCCATCAATTCTTCTCTGGGATAACCGATTATCTGGCAGACGGGATCGTTGAAAAATGTAAAATTACCGGCAAGATCGACCTCAAAATACCCTTCCTGAATATTTTCCAGAATGGTCCTATATTTTTCTTCACTCTGACGAAGCTCTTTCTCCATGATCTTGCGCTCGGTGATATTCATAAAACTTCCTAGCGCAGCCCGTTTACCGTTATATACGATGGAAGAAACTGTCTCCAGAATCCATATTACCTCATTATTTTTTGTAACAAATCTGTATTCATAAGGCTTGTGGATATTTTCTTTTAAACATTTTATCGCATTTTCCCGGACATTTTCCTTATCGTCCGGATGAATATTGCGAAGAGAATATGCGCCTATAAGCTCACTTTCCGTATAACCGGTAATTTTTTGATATAAATCGCTTACATAAACAAATTTACCATGCTGTACAATATATATTCCAACCCCGGCATTGGAGATAATATCTTTTGCCAGACGAGATAAAGCGTCCCGTTGGATTTTCTTCTTATTATTGGATTTTTTTACTGATTTCTGTTTCGTAGCCATCTTTATTTAAATCACGTCTAAATATTATAATAAACACATTAAAACATGACTAAACAACCCAATTAATTTTTAATTGCGTCACAGAAATTAGATGAAGCCCGTGTTTCCTAGAAGTTATAGGTCGCTCGTTTATATAAAGAAAATATATTATGTCAAGAAATATTTTAAAATAGTATTTTCTGTCTCTTGTTAAGGGACCGGTATCTTCCATTAGCAGAACTTCAAGTATATAAAGCTTTAATCACTTAGTTTATACTTGACAGCCTTAAATAATTGGGCTAGATAACCCCACCTAATGAGACCCAAGTTTCAGAAGCAAAGCGTACTGACACTTGCTGGTTGAATTATCCACGAAGCAATAGTAAAACTCGCTGAACTATAGTGAAGCGCAAGTTGAACTATCCCGCCGGTATAACCGGCAGGGAAGCGAATGGGGATTTAATACTCGCTGACTAAAATAATTCAGGAGGGAATTTTGGCAACACACAAATCAGCAGAAAAACGCAACAGGCAGAACAAAAGACACCGAAAGCGCAATATAGTCGTCAAGTCCGCGCTTAAAACAAATATTAAATCAGTACTCACAGGCGTAAGTAGTAAAAATAAAGAAATTTCCTTAAAAACCTTAAAGAATGTTATTATCGCACTAAACAAGGCGGCATCCAAAGGTATAATACATAAGAAGAATGCCTCCCGCAAAATTTCTCGACTGACCCAAAAAGTGAATGCTCTAAAATAACAGTTTTTCAAGCGGTCAGCCAAAAGGTTGACCGCTTTCTTTTTATAATCAAAACTTTCCCTTTTGAACATTTTTATAAAAATCTTCATTTTTATATTTGCTTTGTCATCAATAATAATTTAGAAATCGATAAAAGGATTTTTATTATGGGAAAGGGATACAACGAATTTTCTTACGGCGATTTAATAACGGAAATAGGGTGTCTGTTTATTAACAGGCCTTATAAAGACGGAACTCTGGAAGGCCCGGATAAAGAAAACCTGATTGTCAATTTATCTGCTTTCGACTGCATGACATTCGTGGAGACGGTTCTTTCCCTCGCCCTGTGTGCCATTTTAGGAAAAATTTCACATCATGAATTCCGGAAAAATCTCACATTAATCCGTTATCGTAATGGGAAAATTGACGGCTATTCTTCCCGCCTGCATTATTTTATCGACTGGTTGCGCAACAATGAAAAAAAGGGGTTTTTAACTGATTTATCCCGCCAACTTGGAGGAGAACCTAAACACAAAAAAATAAATTTCATGATCACACACAAAAAATTATATCCGGCATTAGGAAACAAAACGCAACTTAAAAAAATGCATATGGTAGAAAAAAATCTTTCCCGCAAATTTTTCCATATAATCGGCAAAAACAAAATAAACTTCCTGAAAGAAAAAATAAGAACTGGAGATATTATCGCTTTTGCCGCAAAGCATGAAGGATTGGATGTGGCGCACGTTGGATTTGCTTTATGGCAGGGAAAAAACCTGCGCCTGCTTCACGCTTCCAGCAAAGAAGGAAAAGTGACAATTTCGAAGAAAACACTGTCGAACTATTTGAAATCGAACAAAAAATTTACCGGCATTATCGTCGCCCGTTTTTCATATTATCATTAAACCCTACAAACCCGTTTAGAAACAGTTAAGATAATGTTTTTACGGAATTATTCCTTAAAAAATTCATAAATAAATGACTTGACAATAATTGAGCGCTTAATTAGTATTATTGAGTAAACGCTCAATCTACACAAAGTAGACGAAATGCTTAACGACAACCGTCAAAATATCATAAAAGCCACGAATCGATTGCTGCAAACGCATGGCCTGGTCCGTCTCACCACCAGTAAAATAGCACAAGAGGCAAAAGTCGCCGAGGGGTTGATCTATCACCACTTCAAGGACAAGGCCGAGTTGATTTTCGAAGTGGTACAAAATCGCGTGCAAGAAGCTAAAAACCTCATGCAGAATTTGCCGCTGGAAGTCGGCAAACGTACGCTATTGGAAAATCTGGAAAATATTCTATTTGCGGTTTACCACGCTTACCATGAAATCACGCCGATAATCTATTCCATCTTTGCCGACCAACATTTGCACATTCGCATGCAGGAAATTATAGAAAAAAGAGAAAAAGGACCACAATACGCGATTAAAGGGTTAGCCGTTTATTTGGCGGCGGAACAAAGACTGGGGCGCCTTTCAGTTGCTGTAGATACTCCAGTACTCGCCAAATGCCTGTGGATGCTAAGCACTCAGTTGGCCATGTTGGAAAATCTCATGGGCAACAAACCCGATGAGAAGCACGTTCGCAATGAAATCCGCAGTTATTTAAAAAACATTGTCATCGGCATTGAACCTCAATCCGAACAAAAGAAAAAAACAAAATTTAAGAAGAAAAAATAGAAAAACCTATTCACTATTTATCTTCCATAGAAAAGAGGTGCCTAATGAAAAGTCACAAAAAAGCAGGACTCATTATTATTACGATCATTTTCATTATCAGTTTGATTCTAACTGGTTGCGGCGAGAAAAAAACGGGCGGCCCGCCACCGATGCCGGAAGTAGCCGTGATTACCATACAAACGAAACCAGTCGTTACGACAACAGAATTGTCCGGCAGGACATCCGCCAATCAGGTTGCCGAAGTACGCCCTCAGGTGGGCGGCATCATTCAGAAACGTTTATTTACCGAAGGGTCTGATGTCAAAGAAGGACAGCCTCTTTTTCAGATTGATCCCATTCTGTATCAAGTTGCTTTGGATAACGCCAAGGCTGCGCTGGCTCGCTCCGAAGCCCAATTGACAACGATTCAATTGAGAGTCGAACGTTTCAAAGATCTGCTGGAACAAAAAGCGGTCAGCCGGCAAGATTATGACGATGCTTCCGCTTTGCTCAAACAGGTTCAGGCGGATATTCAGTATGGGAAGGCCAATGTAGAAGCTGCTCGCATCAACTTGCAATACACCACCATTACCGCGCCTATATCGGGACGAATCGGCAGAGCTAATGTCACGGAAGGTGCTCTGGTTACTGCGCATCAGCCCCTTGCTTTAGCTACCATCCAAAAATTGGATCCCATGTATGTGGATGTCACTCAATCCACTGCGGACATCCTCAAATTGCGCAGTCAAATGCAGGAAGGCTTACTGGAAAAAAGCGGCAAAAATCAGCAGGATGTTCGATTATTTCTAAACGATAATTCAGAATATTCGTTGAAAGGGAAAATTCAATTTCAAGATGTCACAGTTGATCCGACAACCGGATCGGTCATTTTGCGCATTGTATTTCCCAATCCGAAGGGATTCCTAATGCCGGGCATGTTTGTGCGAACAGTTATAAAGGAAGGCCTTCATAAAAATGCCATACTTATTCCCCAACAAGCCGTGTCTCGCGATCCCAAGGGAAACCCCTTGACTTTAGTCGTCGGCAAAGACGGAAAAGTTCAGGAAAAGCAAATCACGCTTGACCGGGCGATAGGTCCGGACTGGCTGGTTTCAGCAGGCCTTGAACCGGGAGAACAGGTGATTGTCGAAGGCATGCTGAAGATAAAACCGGGTATTCCCGTTAAAGCTGTTCCTTTCGAAAACAAAGAAAAAACCCCGAATATGGTTCCACCAGTAAAAACGAATTAACGGAGGTTCCCGATGCTATCGAAATTTTTCCTGAAACGTCCGGTATTCGCGTGGGTCATTGCCATTGTCATCATGGCAGGGGGCGCTCTAGCCATTTACAACCTGCCAATTTCTCAGTATCCGCAGATGGCTCCGCCGTCAATTTCTGTTTCGGCATCGTATCCGGGATCTTCAGCGGAAACGGTGGAAAACAGTGTAACTCAGGTCATCGAACAGCGAATGACCGGATTGGACAATCTACTGTATATTTCGGCAAGCAGCGATTCTGCGGGGAGCTCGCGTCTGGAATTGACGTTTGCCCCGGGAACCAATCCTGACCTAGCCTGGTCTCAGGTGCAAAACAAAGTCCAAGCGGCTTTGACAAGTCTTCCCGATGTGGTGGCAACCCAGGGAGTTGAAGTTCGCAAATCCACGAGAAATTATCTGATGGTCGTGGGATTGATTTCGGAAGACGGCAGAATGGACAACAAAGATTTGACCGATTTTGTCAAGTCCAATCTGGAAAAGGTTTTGGCACGGGTACCCGGTGTGGGCGAGGTGGAAATCTTCGGCGGCGGTTATGCCATGCGTGTTTGGCTCAACCCTGATAAGCTCACCGATTATCATCTTACTATTGACGATGTCCTCATGGCGCTCAAATCCTATAACGTGGAAGTTTCCGCCGGACAATTCGGAGGCGGCCCCGCTGTCGAGGGTCAGCGTTTGAACGCCTCCATTATCGTTCAGAATATGCTTTCCTCTCCCGACGAGTTTGCCGCCATTCCCATCCGTACGAATCCAGATGGCTCTGTGGTACGCATCAGCGACGTGGGACGAACCGAACTGGGTACCGAATTTTACGATATCGATGTCGCCTATCAAGGGAAACCGGCCTCCGGTATTGCCCTTCGTCAGGCAACTGGCGCCAACGCTTTGGACGTTGCTCAAGCTGTCAGGACAAAGTTGGAGGAAATGAGCCGCTTTTTCCCAGCGGGAATTAAAGTGGTATATCCTCACGACACCACCCCCTTCATCAAAGTGTCCATCAATGAAGTGATCAAGACCCTTTTCATAGCGATTTTTCTGGTCTTTCTGGTGATGTTACTTTTTCTGGGAAACATTCGCGCCACGCTGATTCCCACAATTGCCGTACCGGTGGTTATTCTGGGTACATTCGGTATTCTTGGGCTCTTCGGTTACTCCATTAACATGTTGACCATGTTTGCCATGGTGCTGGCCATCGGCCTTCTGGTGGATGACGCCATCGTGGTCGTGGAAAACGTCGAGCGAATTATGAGTGAGGAAGGGCTTCCGCCCATGGAAGCGACTGCCAAGTCCATGGAACAGATTACCAGCGCGCTCATCGGCATCGGTCTTGTTCTGGCCGCCGTTTTCGGTCCTATGGCATTTTTCCCAGGCTCAACCGGGGTCATTTACCGTCAGTTCTCCATAACGATCATTTCCGCCATGCTGCTGTCGGTTGTCGTGGCGTTGATCCTGACACCGGTGCTGTGCGCATCGCTCTTAAAACCTGTAGCGGCGGGACATGAACCTGCGGAGAGCGCAATGACTCTTCTGAGACCGTTTTTTTTGTGGTTCGATCGCCTGTTCTTTAACATACGGAATAAATACGTAAAAGTCGTCGATCATTCTCTAACCCGGGTAACGCGCTATCTGGTCGTTTTTCTGGTGATTCTTGTGGTTATGGGAGTGCTGTATTTCCGTATGCCCACTGCTTATCTGCCGGATGAAGATCAGGGCATCTTACTTTCCCAAGTCATCATGCCGACCGGATCCACGCTCGAACAGACAAAAGACGTTGAGAAAATCATTGAAAAGTATTTTCAGGAAAAAGAAAAAGAGGCGGTGGAATCCGTTTTCACCATTGCCGGTGTCAGCTTTTCAGGCAGGGCACAAAACAATGGTATGGTCTTTATCAAATTAAAAGACTGGGATCTTCGCAAGCGAAAGGACCTTAAAGCTAAGGCCGTTGCGGGACGAGCCATGATGGCACTTTCCGGAATTCGCAACGCCATGGTTTTTACCTTTCCGCCTCCCGCCGTTCCTGAACTGGGGATGGCCAAAGGATTCGATTTCGAGCTACTGGATCGAGGAGGACTGGGACACCAGACGTTGATGAACGTCCAGTATCAACTTCTTGGCATTGTATCAAAAGATCCGCGCGTTACTTCTGTACGTCCCAACAGCATGGCGGACGTACCCCAGTATCGCATTGATGTGGACTGGGAAAAAGCAGGAGCGCTGGGCGTTCCCATTTCCTCCATCCATCGAACGCTTTCTGCCGCTTTCGGCAGCGCGTATGTTAATGACTTCATGCAGGGAGGCCGTGTAAAAAGAGTCTTTGTTCAAGCAGACGCTGCTTACCGCATGCTGCCCAAAGATCTGGAAAAATTATACGTGCGTAATATACAGGGAAGGATGGTCCCCTTTTCATCATTCGCCTCCGGCCGCTGGACATCAGGTCCTCCCCAGTTGAATCGCTTCAACGGATTTCCTTCCATTAATATCTGGGGGGAACCTGCTCCCGGTAAGAGCTCGGGCGAAGCCATGCAGGCCATGGAAGAAGCTGTGGAAAAACTCCCCAAGGGTTTCGGCTTCGACTGGACCGGACTCTCTTATCAGGAACGGATGTCCAGCTCGCAGGCGCCTCTGCTTTATGCCTTTTCTGTTTTCGTCATCTTTCTCTGTCTGGCTGCGCTTTACGAAAGCTGGACGATACCGATTTCCATTTTACTGGTTCTACCTCTCGGCGTTATCGGAGGAATTATCTCCTCCAGTATGAGGGGAATGGCCAATGACGTGTATTTCCAGATTGGTCTTTTAACAACACTGGGACTCACCACCAAGAATGCGATTCTGATTGTCCAGTTTGCCAAAGGAGGTGTTGAAAGAAGAATGGGACTGATCGAAGCAACGATTCAAGGGGTCAAGCTGCGTTTCCGTCCCATCGTCATGACATCGCTGGCTTTTGGCTTCGGCGTTCTGCCTCTGGCGTTAACAACCGGAGCGGGAGCAGGCGCGCAAAATGCCATCGGTACCGGTGTGCTGGGCGGCATGATCACGGCAACCGTTCTGGTGCTTATTTTTTCACCGCTCTTTTATGTGCTGATCGAAAAATTTTTCGGCAGAAAACAGCAGCAGAATTTGATCAAGCCGGAAGAGACGAATTCATCAGAGGTTCAATAATATGTATAGAAAAATAATTTATTTATTATCCATCATCGTTTTTTTTGCGGCCGGCTGCACCATGGCCCCTCAATATTCGCGTCCGGACGTTCCGGTACCTTCCGAATGGCCGACCGGCCCGGCCTATCAGGAAACAAAAATTGATTCGACCGCAAAAACGGCTGCGGAACTCCCCTGGCGGGAATTTATTACCGATGAGCGTCTGCGCAAGGTCATTGAAACAGCTCTCCATAACAACCGCGATATCCGGATAGCAGCGCTCAACGTTGAAAGAGCAAGAGCTTACTACGGCATTCAACGCGCCGAACTCCTGCCTTCAATCAATGGTATCGGGAGTATGTATAAAGAACGCACTCCGGCTGATCTGTCATCCAGTGGTAGTCCGTATACCGCCGAAAAACACGACGTCAATCTCGGCATTGCTTCCTGGGAAATTGATTTCTTCGGCCGTATCCGCAGTCTGAAAGACAATGCATTGGAGCAATACCTGGCCACGGATCAGGCTTGTCGTAGTGCGCAGCTTATGATGATATCGTCGACAGTTCAGGTTTATCTATCTCTTGCCGCGGATAAAGAAGTTCTTCAACTCGTCACATCCACGCTGAACACGCAGGAATCACTCTATAATTTGATTAAAAAAAGAGCTGACGCAGGCATCGCCTCTGAACTAGACCTTCGCCGGGCACAAAGCCAGGTCGATAATGCCAGGGGTGATGTTGCTCTATACACACAACGAGTCACGCAGGATGAAAACGCCCTGAATCTTCTGGTTGGTTCGCCTGTTTCCCGGGAATTTCTGCCCGTAGATTTAAAAAGCGTAATTCCTCCACGGGAAATCTCCGCCGGTTTGTTGTCGAACATCCTTCTGTCAAGGCCGGACATTCTGGCTGCGGAACATCAGCTCAAAGCTGCTAATGCCAACATCGGAGCGGCCCGCGCGGCTTTCTTTCCGCGTATCACTCTGACGGCTTCTGCTGGAACGGCCAGTGATGAATTATCCGGTCTTTTCAAAACCGGATCAGGCACCTGGATGTTTTCACCGCAGATTATTATGCCGATATTCGATGCCCGGACATGGCACGCTTATGATGTTACCCAGATTGAAAAAGAAATTTCTATCGCGGAATATGAAAAGGCAATTCAGACAGCTTTTCGTGAAGTAGCCGATGCGCTTGCTGAAAAAGGCACGATTATTCAGAGGGTGGCAGCGCAGCAGTCACTGGTTGATGCACTGCAGGAAACCTATCGTCTTTCTCAGATCCGTTATGAAAAAGGAGTGGACAGCTATCTTTCCGTTCTGGATGCGCAGCGTTCCCTTTACAGCGCCCAGCAGGGATTGATTTTATTGCACCTTGCCCAGAACAGCAACCTTATTACACTTTACAAAACACTGGGCGGCGGAGAAGATAAAAAAACAGATCAATGAAAATAAATTATTATCAGGGTTTTTCGAAATGATGATAATCTTTCGGCTGATCAAAATCCCCCCCCCAGTACCAGCCGCGTTTTAGAAATTCCTGAACTATGGCGTGATCTGCCGTAAAGGTTCCTCTTTCCTGCGGCAGATATTTCGCGCCTTCCGGTACAACAACTCCATTGGGATAAATCACCGGATTTTGCACCGGATTGATATCCAGAGCTTTACCCAGCGAATGCATGGATAGCTTTGTTGTTCCATCGATTACACGAAAATTGAAAGAAGAGGAGTTATTGTCGGACATGGAGGTGTAATCATCCCACTGATAAGCGGCTATAGGAACAACTTTCCCGATGGGGAATAAAATCTTTTCGATAAAGTTAAATATTTCATAAACATCATCTTCCAGATCTCTGTTGACAATAATCTGACCCTGGTGCTTTCTGCCATCAAATGAATAATAAAGGACATCAACGAGCGACATCGTAAGAATGATTTCCTCCGGAGCTGTTGTTCCTTCAACTGCCTCGGAAAAACTCATCAGGCTATCCACGATTACTTCTTCGGTACCATTCATATATCGTTTTCTTATATAATTCTTTTACTATTATATCCATTGTGTTTCCCGGCAAAGACACTTCCCGATAAATTCCACGGATAGCATTATAATCCAAACGGTTATAATTATCCAGAAGCGGTGTAATAACAAAGCCGGCCATATCAATAGCTCCCGGAGAAATAAAAATTCTGTTCTCACCTTTCGCGAAATAAGCATCCGGACGATGCTTTTGACGCAGGAACACGACCAGTTTCCAGCTATTACCGGAATAAGTACAAAAGACATTAACAGGCGGTTCATCATTAATTTTAAGTGTTTTTTGCACCGCATTCAATAGGTGAAGAAACTGCTCAGTTAACGCCTCCACATTTTTTGATTCCAAAGCAACAGCTGAACGGTCAAAGATCTCGGACCGGCTGTATATAAGGGAAGACTTCCCTTTGACAGGTGACAGTTTTTTTAATTCCCTTAAAAAAGGAAGAACGTTGAAGGGAATGATCTGAAAATGCAGATGATCAGGAGCGGAAGCACCGCAGGAAGGACCATTATAAAAAACAGTATAACCGGACATATCGGCGCTCAATTGTAAAAGCCAATTTATTGATGAGGCAATTTCCTGCGGTTTATGCTGCAGTTCAACTATAGTAAAATGCTTTTCGAAAATCGGCGCGGGATTGCAGAGAATCAGATATTGATTTCTATATAAAACACCCTTCTGCTGTGGCGGCAAGTTATCTTCACATAAAAAACATGGCCTATTTTTTATTGACTCAGCATCCACCACCGCGCCACTGCTTACCGCCCGTGCCGGATTATATTGCAGAAAAACTTTATACTGACCAGACAGCATCTTCGTGCGAGCAACCGCCAAATCTCCGCAGGCCTCAACCAGTTTTGGCCAGGTTTTCTTTTGCGTATCATAAAGGCTTTGGCAAAGCACAGGTAAAGAAAGATCTTTCTCCCCATAAAATTCAGCATAAATTCTCTCTTTATTGAAAGAAGTATCTCCTTTTGTTGCCCATTTCCTGGCTTCAATTTCTTCCGTACGCAGTTTATCCTTATAAATGTCGTTGAGGTTTTGTTTTTCCCAAGAAAGTTCGGCATCTGTATTACCTCTCCAGCGGCGGCACATGTACAAATTTTCGTAAATTCTTTCTATTTTATATTCACGGGTAATCCTCAATGCTACTGCATAATCCTCACCGTAACTGACATTGGGAAAACCAAACCGACGGACAACCGAGGAATTAAAAGCCCGTGGCGCTCCCATGCCGTTGACACGAAGCAGGTTATTGTGGCCATTTTCCCGCGTCCATTCCCGATGACCGATGAAACCATGCGGAATTTGTTTAAGCTTTTCATTGACAAGAGAATAAGAACCGACAACCATCGCGTATTGACCTTTGCGCAACGTGTCCACGATTTTTTGAACTGATTGCGGCGAGCTGTATAAATCGTCGGAATCAAGTTGGACAACATAGCGTCCGCAATGCGGCGAATAAATTGCTTCATTCCAGCAGCCGCCGATTCCTAAATCACGTCGCGAAGGGATGATATGGTGAAGATGAGGATATTTCGCGGCAAACCTTTTCAAAATACCCGTTGTGCCATCTGTGGAATGATTATCCACAACTATAATATTGAATGGAAAATCAGTTTTTTGTTCCAGAGCACTGGCCAACGCTTCGGCAATTGTTTTTTTACGGTTAAGAACAGGAATGACGATGCTTGTTTTCCACTGCGAGTCTTCCTGCTCCTCCTTTACAATTTCTGTACGTTTCGGCAGGTATGCCCCGATGCGCTTTAAGTGATTAGTCGCAATTTTCTCCAGTTTTTTCTGACGAATTAAATTTTCGTTCGCAACATAGTCAAAGTGAGTTTCTTTTTGCCTGCCCGATGCTTTTTTCTTCTTTTTTATGAATACCGTGTATAAAAAATCCGGCAAATGAACCAGTTCATGGTCGGTTGAAATTTTCAGGCGCAAGTCGTATAAAGCCGCATCCACATCGGATGGCAGAGAGCCGTATTTTTGAATAGCGGTTTTCATAACATCGCAGGAAAAAAGCAAAAGGTGTCCGAAATTAAAATTGTCGCGGATACTACCCGGCTGATAATCTATCAATGGATATTTAATTAGATTATTTCCTTCCTGCAGCACAAAATCTGAATAAACAATACCGGCTCGCTTATTATCAAAAGCTTTCAGCAAGCGGCGTAAAGACATTTCATCGCAACTTATTCTTTCTCTGTCGGGAATCGTCAAAAGATATTTTGTCGAAATTTTTTTAAGAAAGGATGAAAGGTTTTTTATCTCTTTAATATGACGCGTATCTGAGGAAATAACATTGAGAACATCCTGTGCGTTATTGAAAGGAAGAAGAAAAAACGTGCTGTATTGTCTGGCTGAAGGTGTCATATTAAATAAACATACGCGGGATCATTTCCCGCGAAGAATTATTTGTCACTTCGAATACGCCTGTGGCGGATGAGAAGTCTTGTTTTATAATTGCTTTAAGATTCCTTACCCCAACACATCGATGTTCGGAATGACATTTTTTGTTACTATTAATCTGTCAGCAAGTGTCAAATCCCTCGCCGCTATCTGGATAATAATGAGGTGTTCATTATCCCACTACGCTATGCTTCGGGGATAGCTCCACTAACGTTTCGAACTTCGTCCCGATAAATCGGGCCTCGTTCTTAACGAGTGTCGCTAGAATCCGGACATCATTAGGT
The DNA here is from genome assembly GCA_016927935.1 of Syntrophaceae bacterium. Lineage (GTDB taxonomy): Bacteria > Desulfobacterota > Syntrophia > Syntrophales > Smithellaceae > Smithella. Next base: position 5,576 of record JAFGLS010000175.1, on the reverse strand, counting down.
TAAAGGCTTTTTCTGCCATGTCATTGGCAAGTTTCATCAAGGCTTGATTTTTAGTCACAGGAAGTAAATTAATATCTTCGTTCAGCGTATAATCAACCGAATCAGTTATATTCTTTGAACTCCAGATAACATTACCATTGGAATTATCCTCAAAAACCACTTCCATGATGATTGTTGCCCGTTCTTCAGCCGCCAGAATACTTTTAAGATGCGTAAGCGGTGACGTATAAAAATTGACAATCCTTCCTCTGATTATTGCATCTGCGGATTCCGCATTTGATGCCATTTTGAAACGGCTGTTTCGAATAAACTGATTAATAAATGCCGTCCGGACGTAATTTTCTATCTGGGCTTGTGCAGTTTTATTTTCAAACGATTTAACATAAACTTTTTGAATATTTTTATCAATAGACTCCCCTCGTAGACCAAAGGAATAGCTGCAGCCGAATAAAACAGCACAAGAAATGCAGATTATTATAATTTTAATTTTCAAATGGATATTCTTCTTTACCATAACAACATACCTTCGCAAAAATATTATATCAATCCGAATCCCAACCAATCGGGATGAGGAATCTTGCACTTTACATTTCAAACTTCTCCCCAGCAGAGTTGGACTATAGCCATTCGGTCGAAGTGACAAAGCAATAATAAAACAAAGGACACTCTAATCTCTGATATTAACCGACAACAAAATTAACAAGTCTTTTCGACACATAAATGACCTTCTTTATCTTCATTCCCGCGGTCATAGTTTTGATTTTTTCATCAGCCAGCGCTTTGGACCTTATTTTTTCCTCATCTTCATCAACTGCAACAGTCATTCTGCTGCGAAGTTTTCCGTTAATCTGAATGACAATTGTCATTTCCTCCTCACTGGCAATCGCCGGATCAAACTGAGGCCAGGGCATATCGGAAACCATATTTTTGTGACCGAGAAGTTGCCAAAGTTCTTCTGTTATATGGGGAACAATCGGGGCAAGTAGCACAATTGCCGCTTCCAGAGCCTCGCGCACAACAGAAAGAGCAAGCTTATCGGAACTTGCAAGACGATTAACCTGATAAACGACATTCACCAGTTCCATCACGGCGCTGATTGCTGTATTGAAATGAAAACGGTCTTCGATATCAACGGTCACCTTGCGAATGGTCTGATGGGTTTTACGCCGCAGAGCCTTTAAATCGTCACCCAGTTCAATCATACCGGACAGAGGTTTAACGGTTTTGATGTCTTCAAGATATTCCTCAACGATTCGCCACAGTCTTCCCAAAAACCTGAAAGAGCCTTCCACTCCCTGATCGCTCCATTCCAAATCTTTCTCCGGCGGCGAAGCAAACAAACAGAATATACGCGCCGTATCCGCACCGTAGGTTTCAATCAGATAATCAGGGTCAATGACGTTCTTGAGCGACTTGGACATCTTTTCGGTCTTGCCGATGATTACTTCTTTCCCACAGACGTGACATTTGCCGCCTTCTACCTGATCGGGGTAAAGATAGCCGTGCTCTTTGCACTTCATCGTTTCCTTGCAGACCATGCCCTGCGTCAGCAGATTGGTGAACGGTTCATCCACGCCGATTACGCCGAAGTCGCGCAGCATCTTGGTGTAGAAGCGAGCATAAAGGAGATGCAGAATGGCGTGCTCGATGCCGCCGATGTATTGGTCCACCGGCATCCAGTAATCCAGTTTCTTGCGATCCAGTCCCGGTTTTGTATCGCTGTCCGGACAGCAGAAGCGGTCGAAGTACCATGACGACTCCACGAATGTATCCATCGTGTCTGTCTCGCGCCTAGCCAGTCCTTTGCATTTCGGACATTTCGTTTCCACAAATTCTTTGAGACCAGCCAACGGCGAACCACCCTCGGAACTTAATTTAATATTTTCCGGCAGCACCACCGGCAAGTCTTTTTCTTCAACAGGAACGATGCCGCATTTATCGCAATTAATCATGGGAATCGGCGCGCCCCAGTAACGCTGGCGGGAAATGCCCCAATCGCGCAAGCGGTACTGGATGGTACGTTTACCCTTCCCTTCCTTCTCCAGAAAATCGGCAATGGCTTCCAGAACCTTGGTGTTTTCCATTCCGTTGAACTGCCCGGAGTTGACGAGAATTCCTTCGTCAACGTAGGCTTCGGTCATTGTCGCGGCATCAAGCGTTCTGTCTTTCGGTGAAATGACGACAACCAGCGGCAGATTGAATTTCTTGGCGAATTCAAAATCACGCTGATCATGTGTGGGCACAGCCATGACGCAGCCGGTGCCGTAATCGGCCAGAACAAAGTTGGCCGCAAAGATCGGCATGTCCCAACCGGTCAGAGGATTTTTGCAATAGGAGTCCAGAAACAGACCTTCCTTTTCGTAATATTCGGAAGTCCGCATCAGCTTGTCCTGCTTCTTAACTTTCTCGACAAACTGCTCGACATCTTTTTCAATGGCCTTGCCTTTGGTGAGTTGCGTAACCAGCGGATGCTCAGCGGCAATCAGCATGAAGGTCGCGCCGAAGAGCGTATCCTGACGGGTCGTAAACACTTTGATCGCGCCGTTGCCATCGGCCATCGGGAAATCAACTTCACAGCCATAGCTCTTGCCGATCCAGTTTTTTTGCATGGTCATAACGCGTTCCGGCCATCCGGAAAGCTTGTCGCAGTAATCCAACAGCTCCTCGATATAGGCGGTGATTTTGAAAAACCACTGATCCAATACCTTCTCCTGCACTTCCGTGCCGCAGCGCCAGCAATGCCCTCCTTCCACCTGTTCGTTGGCCAGCACTGTGTCGCACTTGGCGCAGAAATTAACCGTCGAGCGTTTTTTGTAAGCCAGTCCCTTTTCGTACATCCAGATAAAAAAGAGCTGCTCCCAGCGGTAGTATTTCGGCTCACAGGTGGAAACTTCCCTGTCCCAGTCGTAGCTGAAACCCATACGCTTGAGCTGTTTTTTCATGTGATTGATATTTTCGTTGGTCCAGATAGCCGGATGAATTTTATGTTCGATGGCGGCGTTTTCTGCGGGCAGGCCAAAGGCGTCCCAGCCCATCGGATGCAGGACATTAAAACCCTTCATGCGTTTGTAACGGGCAACGACATCGCCGATTGTGTAATTGCGGACATGGCCGATATGAATTTTGCCGGAAGGATAAGGAAACATCTCCAGCAGATAATATTTTTTTTTCTGCGGATTTTCGGTTACCTTGAAGGTATTTTCATCTTCCCATTTTTTTTGCCATTTCTCTTCAATAACATGCGGTTCATACTTCATTTTTAAAATCTCTCCGGATTGGAAAACATTGCTGATTTTCTTAACATATCGAGACGATGAGCGCAATGCCTTTATCGGAAACATGGCACGAATTGAAAACTCTATAGGGTAGGCTCCAGCGACACATTCAAAAAACCGCTCATTTCATTCACACCATATATTATGCCCAAAATCTTCTTGACACATAACTGCCCCACTTTTATAAATCCAGGACAAGGGAAGTGCTTTCAGGAAAAAGGTATGTTCAAGGATCGAGTTGTCATAATCACCGGCGCGGCTTCAGGCATAGGGCGGGCTCTTGCAGAGGTGCTCGTCCTTCGGGGAGCGCGAGTTACAGCCACGGACATCCATGACCGTCTCCTTAAGGATTTGGCCACCGCTGTCGCCGCCAAGGGAAAAGAGATAAAAGTCTGCGTTATGGACGTCACTGACAGGGAACAAGTCAAACACGTTGTGGACCGCACTGTATCGGAATGCGGACGGCTGGATTACATATTCAATAACGCAGGCATCGGCGTGGGAGGGGAAGCCCGAGATTTTACCTACGAGGATTGGAAAAGCGTCATCGACGTGAATCTTTACGGAATCGTCAACGGCGTATTCGCCGCCTATCCGGTCATGGTGCGGCAAAAATCCGGCCACATTGTGAACACAGCATCACTGGCGGGACTGGTGCCCTTCGCGGGCGAAATTTCTTACACGGCCAGCAAGTACGGCGTGGTCGGCCTTTCCCATGCCTTGCGGGCTGAGGGGGCCGATCTGGGAGTGAAGGTAAGCGTCATCTGTCCCGGCAAGATCGAGACACCGATTTACGAAACCAGCCGGATCGTAAACTTCGACCGCGACAAGGTTCTGGCCATCTGGCCCAGGGGCATCACAGCCGAGGAATGCGCCAAGGTTATCCTCAATGGTGTTGCCCGGAACCGCGCAACGATTGTGGTTACGAAACTCGCCTGGTTTCTGTGGACTCTCCAGCGTCTGAGCCCGTCCATGACCATAAGGATCGCCACCCGATATATCCGCAAGATGCGCTCGGCCCGTATCGCGCCCTGAAAGGCAAACAGGAAAAGGAGCAACTCGCATGCAAAAAGAGGATGTGCGTTCCACCATCGCATGGATTTGCAGACAGCGGGGCGTTGCGGATTTTTACGACCGGTTCGAGGCGGATGCAGTCATGTCCGGCGAAATCCGCCTGCACCTCGATGTCATCCCTGTGGATACCAGACGTCCCACTGTGGTGTTTATGCCCGGGACAAACGCCTACGCAATGTTGTACGGTGAATTCTTGACCGCCCTGGCCGATGAAGGCTACAACATTGTCGGATTCGATCCCCGTGGGCATGGTCGCAGTGGTGGTCGGCGCGGCAGCTACACCATGCCGGAGCTTCTGACCGACATGCTGACCGCAGTGGACTACGCCCGCCAGCGTTTCGGTGACCCGGTGGCGATCGCTGGATCCAGCCAAGGGGGCATTACCGCTTTTTACGCGGCGGCTTCGGGCACTCCCATGGCGTGCGCCATCTGCCACAACGCGGCCGACCTCAGCAATCCGGACAGCGTACGGCTGACCCGCTATCCATTCCTGGGACGATTGCTGAAACCGGCGGCCATGCGCATGGCACGGGTGCTGCCGGAACTCAAAATCCCCATGATCGCCTACCTGAATCTGAAAGCCGAGCCGGTGCGCAACATGGGATCGGCTAAAGATCTCATCGACCATGATCCCCTGCTCATTCCATACATCCGGTTGAAAACAATGGCGTCCATGGGGAGCGATCCACCGCCTTGTCCAGTGGAGGAAATCAAAACCCCTGTTATGATCCTGCATGCGGGCGCGGACGGAATTTTTCCCACAGACTACATTCAATCCCTCTATGCCCGGCTGACGTGCAAAAAGGATCTGCGGATCTACGAAGGGCTACCCCATTACATCATTGTGGATCATATCGACAAAATAATGCCGGATATTCTGCGATGGCTGGAAGACACCTGCGCATAGACAAAATATAAATTCTCTCAACGGAGGAGCGCGGAGGAAAAAATTTGGTTTGCCGGATGCATCCTTTGGGCTGCCTGAACAGCGCGATACTTCCATGCATATCTACGGGCTTTTTCTGTCCGACGGTTATATGCGGATATGACCTATATGAATTTTGCCGGAAGGATAAGGAAACATTTCCAATAGATAATATTTTTTCTTTTGCGGGTCTTCAGTAACCTTAAAGGAATTTTCTGTTAGTAGCAAATAGAAAAGTCCTATTTTGTAGCACGTGATTTGTCCGCTTTTTAATACGCTGAAGGAAAGAGGTTTTGGTGTAT
>JAFGLS010000174.1 GCA_016927935.1 Syntrophaceae bacterium | reverse complement strand
ATCCCTTATCCGAGACTTAGGTTGTTAACTTTGCACCCCGCCTTTTCAATGCGGTTAGCCTTTTTCAAGCTGGTTTTAATTGGTTGGGTTGTATTTAAAGCTAAATAAGATAAAAAGTCAATGTCATTTATCGTGCTGTAACTCTATTTTAACCGTCTTAACCTAAAATAAACAAACTTGCCCTTTATAAGCTATCAATATATAAGGGCTTAAAAATCACGGGTATGAACCCTAGGGAAATCCCGATTGCTATCGGGACTGTACCCAATTCCGCCCCAAGGGGCGGGGTATTATATCCATGCTTATGCAGGATAGTTCGACTAACGCTTACTATCGTCTGCGAGTCTCATTACCCTCCGCTTATGGCGGGATTGTTCCCAATCCCGATAAATCGGGATTGGATAATTCGACTTACAAAATTCAGTTCACTTTGTTCCTGAATTTTGAGTCTCATTACCACTTGCGCTTCAATTTTCGTCCCGACCAGTCAGGACTCGATTTCAGCGAGTGTCACTATCTTTAATTGACAGGCAATGTCCTTTTAACTTATAATCCGCCAAAACAATTTTGGCACGTTTTTTATTTACGATCACGGGTATATGAACCCCAAAGCAAGCTTTGGTGTTTCATTCCCTCCGCTTTTAGCGGGATTGTTATATTGCCCCGCTAAGCTTTGCTTGCGGGATAATTCGACCTACAAGTTTCAGTGCACTTCGTTTCTGAAACTTGGGTCTTATTAAAATTTGAGTCTCACGAATAAATTAACAAAATGAGATTTAATAATGTCAAATAATTTCACGAAATCTCTGGATAAATTTAAGAAAGCATATCCGGATAAATTCGTATCTGAAGATGAGATTTTCAGCCATATCCGTCGCGGTGATCATATCTTTGTTGCTTCCGGATGCGGTGAGCCCCAATACCTCGTCCAGGCTATGATCCGTTATGTGGAATCACATCCCAAAGCTTTCTTTGACGCGGAAATAATTCATATTTATTCACTGGGTCTTGCTCCCTATGCAGGAGCAAAATATAAAGCCAACTTCCGCCACAACTCATTTTTCATCGGCAACAGCACACGGGATTCAATCAACACGGGCATGGCCGACTACACGCCGATTTCCCTTTCCCAGGTTCCTGCCCTGTTGGCCAGTGGTGCCATCCTGATCGATGTAGCGCTGATACAAACATCACTACCCGATGATCATGAATATATGAGCTTAGGCGTCAGCGTAGACATCATAAAGGCGGCTACAGAAAAAGCAAAAATGGTCATTGCTCAGGTAAATCCGCAGATGCCCCGCATTCATGGCGACGGATTCATTCACATTAAAGATGTCGATTTCATAATTCCTTATGAAGAGCCGCTTCTGGAAGTAGAAAGTGCGCCGTTAAGTGAAGTCATCAAAACCATCGGGAAGAACGTAGCGCGTCTGGTGCAGGATGGTGACACCATTCAAGTCGGCTGGGGTCAACTTCCCAATGCCGTCATGGCCAGCCTTTACGACAAAAAAAACCTGGGGGTTCATACTGAACTCTTAAGCGACGGTGCAATTAACTTAATTAAAGCCGGTGTTGTCGATAACTCCAGAAAAACCATCGACCACGGGAAAACAGTTGCCTCTTTCAGTATGGGTAACAAATCAACTTATGATTTTCTCAACAATAATCCGTCCATATCCTTCAGGACCATTGACTATACCAACAATCCCTTAATTATTGCCCGAATAGATAACATGGTTGCCATCAACAGCACACTGGAGATAGACTTGAGCGGTCAAGCGACTTCGGAATCAATCGGCGGAATCTTTTACAGCGGTATCGGCGGACATCAGGATTTCATGAGAGGCGCATTGCTTTCCAGAAATGGAAAAACTATCCTGACACTAAAATCCACCTCTCATAATGACACTATTTCCCGCATTGTTCCCGCTCTGAAGGAACAGGCGGGTGTAACTCTCAATCGCAGTGATGTCCGTTACGTGGTAACGGAATACGGTATTGCCTATCTGCATGGAAAAAACATCCGGGAACGGGCCATGAGTTTGATTGCCATAGCCCATCCCAAATTCCGGCCCTGGCTCATTGAGGAAGCTAAGAAACGCGGCCTTATTTTTAAAGATCAGGCCTTTATCCCCGGCAAGAGAGGCGAATATCCGGCGGATCTGGAAACATATGTCACAACCAAGACAGGCAGGCAGATTTTCATCAGACCGGTGAAAATCAGTGATGAAACCATGCTAAAAGATTTCTTCTATTCCCTCTCCGACAAGAGCATAGAAAGACGCTTCATCTCCTCCCGTAAAGATATGCCTCATGAGCGGCTGCAGGATTTCGTAGTTATTGATTATACAAAAGAGGTGGTGCTGGTAGTTGTTATGGGCGAGGAAGACAAGCAGTATATTGCCGCTATCGGCCAATATGGGATTGATGAAAGCACACATACTGCTGAGGTTGCCTTTGCGGTACGTGATGATCAGCAGAATTTGGGAATAGGATTTGAATTACTTAAATATCTGACTTATCTTGCTAAAAGACAGGGCTTGCTCGGTTTCGAAGCTGATGTTCTCGTGGAAAACAAACCTATGCTGCATGTCTTTGAAAAAGGTGGGTTTGATATAAAGAAGAAAATTGACAGCGGCGTATATGAATTAACACTGAAATTCAGAACATAACCCACAAAAGGAGCTCCTGACATTGATTAATCCCCACGTTTTTCGAGAATATGACGTAAGAGGTTTCGTCAACAAGGATTTAAACGAAGATTTTGTTTTCAATCTTGGCCGGGCTATAGGAACCTATGCCGTCAAAAACAGAATAAAGAACATGACCATCGGACGCGACTGCCGATTAAGCTCTGAAGCCTATCAAAATTTTTTAATCAAGGGCCTCAATTCAGCAGGCATTAATACAATCGAAATCGGGCTTTGCGCCACCCCCATCCTTTATTTCTCCATTCGTCATCTGCATGTCGGCGGAGGAGTCATGGTTACGGGCAGCCACAATCCACCCAATTTCAATGGATTCAAGATCTGCATCGGTCACAGCACAATCTACGGGAAGCAGATCCAGGAACTGCGAAAAATAATGGAAAGCGGCAGATACACCAGAGGAGCTTCCAGCGCAAAACAAAAAGATATCTCCAAAGATTATGAAAATTATCTTTTCAGAAAAATCAAAATCAAAAGAAAAATAAAGGCGGTTGTTGACGCGGGCAACGGAGTGGGAGGACTCTTCGCCCTTCCCCTTCTGAAACGTTACGGATGCGAAATATTTCCCATCAACTGCGAACCGGACGGCAATTTCCCCAACCATTCTCCCGATCCCACTGTGGAGGAAAATTTGATAGAACTGATAAAACTAGTGCGCAAAAACAAAGCGGATCTGGGAATAGCTTTTGATGGCGACGCCGACCGGCTCGTTGCCATCAATGACAAGGGCGAAATAATATGGGGCGACAAACTTCTGCTTCTTTTCGCCCGCCAGGTCTTGAAGAAAAATCCCCGTTCTTCAATCATTGGCGAAGTGAAGTGTTCGCAGCTTTTATTTGACGATATCAGAAATCATTCCGGGAACGCCATAATGTGGAAAGCGGGACATTCATTAATCAAGGCAAAAATGAAACGAGAAAAAGCGGTATTGGGCGGAGAAATGAGCGGCCATTTCTTTTTTGCCGACCGCTATTTCGGCTATGATGACGGCATTTATGCCGCGCTCAGACTGCTGGAAATTCTATCCGAGACAGGCAAAAAATTAAGCGAGCTCTTAGCCGATGTTCCGAAAACATTCTCTACGCCGGAAATCAGGGTTGACTGCACGGATGATAAAAAAATACAAATCGTGAATAGAATAAAAAAGCATTTTCAAAACACGCCGGGCATCGTGGAAATTGATGGAATACGCATTCCTTTTGCAAACGGTTGGGCACTGGTACGTTCTTCCAATACACAACCGGTAATTGTCCTGCGTTTTGAAGCAAATTCAGAGAAAAATTTGCAACTGATTCGTGATGAAGTGGAACCTCTGCTGGAAATATGAATAGTGAATGGTCACTATCAATTATCTTCGACCAACTAGTCTCCTAAAATCTTCCTTTTAATTTTGACCTTTATCAGTTCTTCAACATTCTTTCTTTGGTCAATTCCAAATTTCCTTTCAATAAGGTTTAAGTATTCTTTCCTTTTGTGATATTTTTGCCATGCTTCATCCCTGTATTTCAATACTTCGGCCGCGCTTAAATAATTTGTCGGCAAGGGCAGACATTCATAAGAAAAAAAGGCATATCCTTCATAAGAGTCAGGCAGTTTCCAACCTTTTTCAAATGCCTTGAAATATAATGGAGAACCGGGTAAAGCCATGCACGTATAAAAATTGGCAAACGGTGCGTTCAACTCGCACGCCAGGTCAAAAGTTTGCTGCATTGTTTCATAATTATCATCCGGAAAACCGAAAATATAATTTGCCGCAATATCAATTCCCTGGTCATTGATATCTGACGCTATCCTTTTCATGTCAATTTCATCAAACCTGCCCTTTGCAATCATCTTTCTGACCGATTTATTGCCTGATTCAAAACCAACGGCTAGCCACTTTATTCCCGCCTCTCTGAACAACCGTAAATATTTTTTGGAAATCGTATCAACACGGGCATAAGACCATAATCTTAAGTCGTAGCCTCTTTTAATTAATCCCTGGAGCAGGGGTTCAAAATGCCTGGGGTGAAGAAAAAACATTTCATCCGATATCCTTATCGTCCGCACTCCCATCTGGACAAGTTTATCAAACTCCTTCAATATAAAGGCAGGACTCCAGTAACGGATATGAGCTGAATCAGCCGAGCTTACACCTTCATTATTATCAACCCGGTTAATTATATTGATCATGCAAAAATCACATTTGAACGGGCAACCCAGCGATGTGTACAAGGCGGCAAATGGTGAACGTTGTTCATGATTATAACCGGTATGCCAGAAATGGGATCGGTAAAGATCCAAAGGTTTTTTATTATAAGGAAGCAAATCCCAGGCATACCCGGGCAAATCATCATCCATCTTACTTTCATCAACAACCTGCCGCGGCGGATTAATAATGATATTTTTATCTCTCTTATAACCTATACCTTTTATTCTGCTCAAATCTTCCCGCAAGTCAGATCCAAGAAGATCATGCAATGCGTAAACTCCTTCATTAAGAAGAATAATATCAATGAATGGGTAAGATAATACTTCCCTGGGTAACGCGCTGACATGAGGTCCGACAAAACAGGTTGGGTATTGGGGATATTCTTTTTTTAATTCAGCGCAAAGACTGGTGCCCCCGATCATGCCCGCGGTACTGGAATTAGGATTCTGTCCATACAAAACAAAACATACAAGCCGTGGGTTAGTCCCATGGATTCTTTTTACAGCCTGCTCATCGTTCAAGCGTTCCGCATTGCAATCCAGAATAGCGACACCAAATCCCTTACTGCGACAGGACTCTGCCAAAAGCAGGCTCCATGTTGGAGTTTCTATTGCCGAATATATTTTACTCAAAGACTGATACGCTTCAGTCGAAGAATTTGGTTCGACAAAAAGAACATCCAATCGCCTATTTAAGGTAGTTTCATTCATCAACCTTACCTTTTAAATCCTTATGCTAATAAATTCATCAGCCTATTTGGATTTTGGCTCGTTAAACTTTGCAAATATCCAAAATGGCATATGGACATGTTTGTTTTTTTTGTAATTCGAAATGTAATCCTTGATTTTTTTGATGGCATCACCTGGTGTATCGATGAATTCCACACCTGCCTCATAATACTCATCTTCAATGATGACTTTGACCCATTTTACTTTTCCGAGTGCAGTTATCTGTTTTTGTAAGGTCTTTAATGTGAAATCCATTTTCAGCAAAGTATCGACAGGTAAAAGAATATTGGCTTGAATTTTAGCACCGGTTACAGAAATATCACCACTGTAGTTATAGAAAGATTTACCCGTAGGAATTTTTTTCCCTCCGGAAATGACTGTTAACGTCACCTCATTAATATCCTTAATTCGCTTCGCCTTTCTTCTTTCTTTCATAATTTCCCACCCTCCCTATTCTTCACTACAGAACAATTTTTTTAATCTTTATCATCAAATCTGTCCGTTTGTTCCAAAATTATATAATAACTTCTATTTCGCCAGTCTGATTTGCTGACCATATACTTCATTTAAATGAGGATTAAATTCTTTGCTTGGTTCGCAAAGAGGCTTTTTACCTGCCGCCCACCTTGTTAAGCTCCGGACAATCCTCTGAGCAGCTCTGCCGTCACCGTAAGGATTTTTACAAGCGGTCATCGCTTGATAAGCATCTTTTTCATCCAGAAGAATGGACACTTCCTTGACAATTTTCCCCCGCTCTGTCCCTATTAACTTAGATACGCCTGCCTTTAACCCCTCCGGTCTTTCTGTTACATCGCGCATGACCAGCAGCGGCTTTCCCATTGTCGGTGCCTCCTCCTGCAATCCGCCTGAATCAGTCAGAATTATGTATGATTTTTTCATCAGGTTGATAAAAGCCAAATAATCAAGTGGCGTAGTAAGGTAAACCCTATCTTGCCCTGCGAGATTTTTTTGGGCACTGTCTCTTACAACAGGATTGGGATGGACTGGAAATATCACAATGACATCGGAATGTTTACAGACAATATCTTTAAGTGCCTTGCAGATATTTT
>JAFGLS010000173.1 GCA_016927935.1 Syntrophaceae bacterium | reverse complement strand
TTTAATTCCATTGTATAAATTTATTCTGTGTTTTTGACTGTCTCCGGCTCAAGCAGACTGCAATTTATAGCTGGATGCATAACCCTTGTCAATTCTCTGTGAATATTTTTTCAGAAATATTGTTACCCATTGTTTTTTCTTTTTTTAGGGCTAAGCTTTCTCTCCGGCGCGTATTTCAACATTCAGCCAGTTCTCCGGCGGTACAAAAGGACAGGCATAATCTGAACTGTAGGCACACCAGGGATTATAGGCCTCATTAAAATCAAGAATCCATTTTTCTTCGGATGTTTGATGTTTCTCTTTTTCAATATCTAAGTACCGACCAGCTCCATAGGTTTCCTTTCCACTCGTCCCATCCCGAAAAGGAATAAAAAGCCGATCTTCTTCAGGAGAACTCTTGTAAGCCTGTACCGCGCATTCCTGATCGCCGATTTTAAATTTAAATTCACCCCAGAGAAGAAACTCTCGCTCATTACCCTTTGTGTCTTCTATCTTTAATATCTCTTTCTTTTCATGTTCGCTGAGTTCGCATTCAAACCGATAATCCAGATCCGGAGGATAGTAGTTGAGTCCTTTGAAGTTCTGACGCTTATCAAAAGAAAGAGGTGATTGAGGATGCATTTTGAAAAATCCATCTTTCTGTTCACGCTCTGTTTTAACATGATCTTTCCATTCAGAAATTTCCATGATTTCACCTCTTTTTACCCGTCTCTATTCCGGAATCTTATCGACTGTTGTATACTTTGCCAAAAGATCATCTCCGGTAAGCAGAATATAATCTTCTGTTTCTATTTTTACCTCTGTACCCCCAAATTCTTGATAGATGACATGGTCGCCAACGACAACTTCATCCGTTGCATCTTCTGCCTTGGCAATGACATCGCCTTCCCTGAGTTTTTCTTCTACAGTATCAGGAAGATACAGGCCGCTCGATATTTTCCCTTTCGCCTCTGAAGGCTTGACTAAAATGCGTCCATTGATGGGTCGTAACTTCATAATATGACCTCCTGTTTAATTTGAAAGAAGCCTGTCAATCCTTGCCTGATCAAAACCAACAATTAAATGTCCGTCGATATCAATTTGCGGCACAGCCATCTGACCGCTCCGTTGAACCAACCTTTCGGCCGCATGTGAATCACGGGATATGTCAATATCCCTGAAATGAACACCCCTTCGCCTCAGATACGACTTTGCAGCTCCGCATGCAGGACAGCCTGCTCCGCTGTATACAACCACCGTGTGAGAGATTGCCTTTTTGCCGCTGCGGGATGGCAATGCATTGGTCTCACTGAGAATGCGAGAATAAAGTTGAGCGCTTTCAACGCCTTCAATCCGCCAGGACACTTTTCCTTTCTTAACCGCCACAACTGTGGGCGCATTATCAACGCCGAACTGCTTATGGACTCCCTTTACCTTTTCCACATCAATCACATAAACAGGCACCTCCTTATTTTCCTTATTGAATTGCTCAAGCTCAATCAGTGCCCCTTTTGCCGGGGCAGAGAAGTCTGCATAAAATAACAACATCAAAAAATCTTTATGTTTCTCTTGTACTTGCCCGAGATGTGCTGCATCTTTGATCCATTCAAGCATTGATCGAAATTTCCTTTTAAGTTATTTTTAACAACAAAGCATCCACCTCTTTCTTGATGACTTTGAAAACCTTTTCTTCTAAATCCTTATCAGGGAGTATTTTTTGTTTCCTGATTCCCAAAACCGAAGTTAACTCAATATATCGATCCACAGACATGCCTTCTCTTTCGAATAGTAGTTTGCCGCATTGAACCGCACAGGCGTCGATCAAAATCCGTTTTTCTGAATTTCTTATAATCTCCTTAAATTTCCACGGCACAATCACGGCAGGGAGGCAACCGATTTTAATTTCATCCGGATTTTCTTTCCATATCTTGATACAGGCCTTGGATGCAGCAACGCCCGTGGCACACCCGCCGTAACAGGTAAAAATTAATAGCCGATAACGCACACGGTTTCTCGAATCATTAATTGTTCTCCAATTTCTCAAGTTCTATCAATGTTCTTTCTGCAATCATTTTCTGACTGCTGAAATGTTTTCTCATTCGATCCAGGCACTTTCTCTTTTCCTGAACATCGCCAATATATCGAGCGCAAAGCTCCATATATTGCTTTGTCATTTCTACATTATCATTTATTTTTTCGGACACTTTCTCGCGGTCATGTCTTATCGAATCCTGCGGACACACATCGTGACAAATTCCGCAGCGAATACATTCAGCCATATTGATATCAGCCTTTTCCATCTTTAATGAAATTGCATTGACAGGACATTTATATGCGCAAATTCCGCATCCCGTACAGTTTTCCTGATCAATCCAGGGCATTATTCAATTCTCCTTTTTTGATAATTATTTTTCGCAACGACATATAATATCGGAACGGAATCTTCCCCGGCTATCCTCTCCCTCTGTAACTTTTAACAAATTCATTCTTATAATGAATCCACGTTTGACCTTCCTTTTTATAATAGATGCGTAATGTCACATCTCTAAAAATATCAACGTCCACAATAAAAGCCTTTATTGCAGGAGGCTTTTCAAAGGTGACAAGATAATGCTTTGTGTTGTGAGGAGACATTCTAAAACTCATGGGAGTCTGAGCTTCTATTCTTAATTGATTTTCTATTTCATCTTCAATATACATGGCGATTTCTTCATTGGCCGAATAGCGCCTGCTTCCCGAAAAGGAAAACAAATAAGAAGGCATTAAAAAAACGTCTTCATCATTGTTGTTCGTGTAATGGAAGACAAACACGAAATATTCTTCGGCATGAAAGAACAAAGGCTGATATTCCCAACCGGGGCAAAAGTCCCAATCTATTTTAATGTTCTTATAGATCGCTCCTTCATTATTTTCTTCTGTATTTGTCATAAAATGTGTTTTTGCAGAAATTCCTTCTCTATTTGTTATAAATAAAGCAATGCCTAAAATAAAAGGAATCAAAGTGATTGTCAGGGCAACTATTACAGAACGAATTTTCATCATTTGCCTCCTTTAATGTTGTGCACTGAAAAAAGCACCCCTTTCCAGCCACTTGACAGTTCCAAAAACAACGACGATCCAGACGATCACAGCTAATAGATTCAAGGTGATCAGGACCGGATATAATAACTGGGACGCCACAAACTTGGCTAAAAGACCGGTGGCAACAATAAAGGCTTCAAGCGGAAACGTATACGCCCACCATCCAAATTCCAAAGGATGGTCCTTGATTTTAATATAATGAGTCAATAAGACGACCGCCAGGATCAGCCACCAGAAAGAAAATCCCCAAAAAATGGAAGCGATAATTTTGATTAATGGAAATACAGACATGAAATTTATTCCAAACAAATTGCCTTGTGCAGCTTCAATGGCTTCAACAAATTTTATCAGGAAAACGACGATAATGGCTGTTGGGGCTATCCCAACCATAATCGTAGGAGCTAATTTGCCTTGAGGAATCGTATGGTAAATATAACGATGCCAGACAGCGGCTCCAACAAATAGAAAATTAAAAAATCCAACCCCCAAAGCTATCATAGAAATCATAAAAATCACAGGGGCCAGACTTGTCGCTGCCCAATAAACATCCATTGAGCAAGCGCCAAGCACAGGAATGATAAGATGAGAAACCGGTGGAATGAACCAAGAAAAATTAGCATGCTCTAAATGGATTTCCTTATGTAAAAACTGAATCCGCACCAACACATATCCAAAAGTAAAAATTCCTGCGGCACCCAAGAAAAAAAATATTATACTTAGATGATAAGAGAGACAGGGACCAAAAAGCATGGGGCCAAGTTTATTCATTCCGGTACCCGCCAATATAAAAGAAATGGGTATGGTGGAAAAAAAATTACCTCTTACAGGATTTTTTAAATCCTTTTTGATCTCTTCCGGATACATAATAAATCTCATAATCCAGGGTATTAAAAACAGGATAAACATCACTGTCGTTAACAGGAAAAATCCCAATCCGACATACAATAAGGGCGAAAACGGTCTGCCGATCTCTGAAGACAACTGCATCGTGATACAGAGAGCCGCAGTACCCATGACCGCAGCACCCCACTCAGGCCCAAAATTTTTTATTATTTTTCTCAACATGTTCAACCTCCGATTACTAAAAAATCTTTTATTCTCTTATCCCTTTGCCACCCTTTTACCGCCTCTTCCATCACGAGGGCATCTTCCCGATTCTCGCCCCAAAGCTTCGTTCTGACCTCTAATTTTGTAAGCGGTGT
>JAFGLS010000172.1 GCA_016927935.1 Syntrophaceae bacterium | reverse complement strand
TTTTGCCCGATCCCAAGTTTAATAATAAGCTGGTAGCAAAATTTATCAATTCGTTATTAAAAAGAGGAAAAAAGAGCGTTGCCGAAAGTATTCTTTACGGAGCTTTTGACATCATTGAAAAAAGGGCTCAAGAACAGCCGGTTGATTTTTTTGAGAAGGCTGTAAATAACGTAAAGCCGGTGATTGAAGTTAAATCAAGACGTGTCGGTGGTTCTACTTATCAGGTGCCAACGGAAGTGGTTCCTGCCAGACGCACTGCTCTGGCAATTCGTTGGCTGATATCCAATGCTCAGGAACGCACGGAAAAAACCATGCGGGAAAAACTGGCCGCTGAATTGATTGATGCCGCCAATAACCGGGGTGGCGCTATTAAGAAAAAGGAAGCTGTGCATAAAATGGCCGAGGCAAACAAGGCCTTTGCCCATTATAAATTTTAAATAATATTTAAACGATAAGGAAAACAACCATACAAAGTTAAGGAGGAAAGGTGAGATGGCAAAGAAAAAATTTGAAAGGACTAAACCGCATTTAAATATAGGAACAATCGGTCACGTGGATCACGGCAAGACCACATTAACGGCCGCGATTACCAAACATCTGGCTAAAAAAGGTTTTGCTGAATTTAGACCTTTTGATTCCATAGATAACGCCCCGGAAGAAAAAGAACGTGGCGTCACGATAAATATCGCTCATGTTGAATATGAAACAGAAAAAAGACATTACGCCCATGTCGATTGTCCCGGGCACGCTGACTATATTAAAAACATGATTTCCGGTGCCGCCCATATGGATGGAACGATTCTTGTTGTTGCTGCCTCTGATGGTCCGATGCCTCAGACACGCGAGCATATCCTCCTTGCCCGCCAAGTACAGGTTCCTTACGTTGTCGTTTTCCTCAATAAAGTTGACTTGGTTGATGATCCTGAACTTTTGGATCTTGTTGAACTTGAATTAAGAGAGCTCTTAAATCAGTATGAGTTTCCCGGTGATGATATCCCCATCATTCGTGGATCTGCGCTTAAAGCACTGGAAACCGATGATCCTAATTCCCCTGATGCAAAATGCGTATGGGATCTGATGAGCGCCGTGGACAGCTATATTCCCGAGCCCAAACGTGATACAGAAAAGCCGTTCCTGATGCCGGTTGGTGATGTTTTTACCATTTCCGGCCGGGGCACGGTTGTTACCGGCAGGGTGGACAGAGGCATTGTCAAGATTGGCGAGGAAGTTGAAATCATAGGAATCAGGCCGACACTCAAGACGGTAGTTACCGGAGTGGAAATGTTTCGTAAAACTCTTGATGAAGGCCGGGCTGGCGATGATGTTGGTTTGTTGCTTCGCGGTATTAAGAGAGAAGAAGTAGAAAGAGGACAGGTTGTGGCTAAACCCGGTTCGATTACTCCTCATACCAAGTTTGAAGCGGCTGTTTATGTTCTGACCAAGGAAGAAGGGGGGCGTCACACTCCTTTCTTCTCCGGTTATCGTCCTCAATTTTATTTCCGTACCACAGACGTGACGGGAGTTGCCACTCTTCCCGAAGGCGTGGAAATGGTTATGCCCGGTGATAATGTTAAGATGACAATTGAGTTGATAACTCCAATCGCTATGGAAGAGCAGTTAAGATTTGCTATTCGTGAAGGTGGAAGAACAGTAGGTGCTGGAGTCGTAAGTAAAGTTATTGAATAGAAATAGGTTATTTGATCAATGAAGGAACAAAAGATTAGAATTCGCCTCAAAGCTTACGATTATAAGTTATTGGATCGTTCCGTAGAGGAAATAGTGGAAACAGCTAAAAAGACAGGCGCACGCGTCGCCGGTCCTATTCCCATACCTACGGAAATCAATAAGTACTGCGTAAACCGCTCACCTCATGTAGACAAAAAATCTCGCGAACAGTTTGAAATCAGAACACATAAAAGATTGGTTGATATCGTCGGGCCTACTCAAGCCACAGTGGATGCTTTGATGAAACTTGATCTTTCCGCTGGGGTTGATGTGGAAATAAAAGCGTAGGCATGCTTTCCGATGTTTGAAAGGTGGTAATTGCTGGCACCATCTTTTAAATTGAATGTTTTAATGTTTATTTGAAAGTTAGAATATCAGAATGAGCAAGGGAATTATCGGAAAAAAATTGGGAATGACCCAGGTTTTCGCGGAAGATGGCTCTGCAGTCGGCGTGACCGTCATTGAAGTTGAACCATCCGTTGTTTTGCAGGTGAAAACCAAAGAAAAAGACGGTTATGATGCGGTCCAGGTCGGTTATGGTCGTGTCAAGCAGAAGAATGTTACTAAGCCTCTGCAGGGTCATTTCAACAAGGCCAATAAAGGATTGTTTCGTTTTGTGCGGGAATTTTCCGTTGAATCTGAAAAATACGATGTGGGGCAGGAAATTACAGCCGATATATTCAAAATGGGAGATTATGTAGACGTTGTCGGAACATCCAAGGGAAAGGGCTTCCAAGGTGTAATTAAAAGACACGGTTTTCGGGGAGGAAGAGCCACGCACGGATCAATGTTTCACCGTGCCCCCGGTTCCATTGGGGGAAGCGCCGATCCGTCGCGTGTTTTCAAAGGAATGAAAATGGGCGGTCATATGGGCAATGTCCGTGAAACCATCCAGAATTTGCAGGTATGGCAGGTTCGCTTGGATAAAAATTTGCTCTTGTTGAAGGGATCTGTTCCAGGCAGCAGAAACGGCTTTGTTTTAGTTAAAAAAGCTAAGAAAAAATAACGATTAAGTAACATCTGGGGTTATAAACATGGCAGTTGCGGATGTTTTCAATATTGAGAAAAAAAAGGTTGCTCAAGTTGATTTGAATGATGCAGTGTTTGGTGCGGAAGTCAACGAAGCAGTTATATATGATGTAGTGAAAATGCAGTTTGCCTCAAGACGTTCCGGTACGGCCTCTACCAAAACCAGAAGTGATGTCAGAGGCGGCGGTAAAAAACCATGGCGTCAAAAAGGGACAGGCCGCGCCAGAGCCGGAACTTCAAGATCCCCTATCTGGAGAAGCGGAGGAATTGTTTTCGGACCACATCCCCGGGACTTTTCTTACAGTATACCTAGAAAAATGCGTAAAAAGGCTTTGATATCTGTATTGAGCATGAAATTCAAAGATAACAAAATGTTGATACTAAAAGATTTTCCCATGGAAAAAATCAGTACGAAAACATTTAAAAATGTTTTTGATTTATTTGAACTAAAGAAAGCTCTTTTTGTTTTGGATGATAATAATGAAGCTTTATTGAAGTCATCGCGCAATATTAAAAACGTCAAAATGATCAGATCAGAGGGTATTAACGTTTATGATATTTTAAATCATGAGCATTTAATCCTTCTTGAACCCTCTGTAAAAAAGATTGAGGGAGCATTGCTTGTCTAATGGAAATAAACAGGGTAGTTAAAAGAATACTGATTACGGAAAAAAGCACAGTTGCACGGGAAAAATCTAATAAATATTTTTTTGAAGTTGATCGCCTGGCAAATAAGGTGGAAATAACGAACGCGGTCGAAAAGCTTTTTAAAGTAAAAGTCGTTGATGTTCGCGTTATGCACGTTTTAGGAAAAAAGAAAAGAATGGGAAGAATTGTGGGTCAAAAGAGTTCCTGGAAAAAGGCAATTGTGACTTTAGCTGCCGGTAGCAGCATTGAATTTGCTGAAGGCGTATAAGAGTAGGTTTAAGGAATTGGAAAGATGGCAATAATTAAATACAGGCCGACATCACCGGGTAGAAGATTTCAGAGCGTTTCAGATTTTGCCGAGATAACCTCTTGTGAACCGGTAAAGAGATTGTTAAAACCCTTAAGAAAGAAAGGTGGCCGTAATAATTACGGCAGAGTTACAGCCAGGCATATCGGCGGTGGTCATAAACAAAAATATAGAGTGATAGATTTTTGCCGTAACAAAGCCGATATTCCGGCTAAGGTTGCTTCGATAGAGTATGATCCGAATAGGACGGCGAGAATAGCTCTTCTCAACTACCGGGATGGCGAAAAGAGATATATCGTCGCGCCGGCACAGGTTAATGTCGGGGATGTTTTATTTAGCGGCGAAAAGGCTGATATAAAATCAGGCAATGCTGTTCCTTTAAAATATATTCCTCTAGGATCTTTAATTCATAACATAGAATTGAAAGTCGGACGCGGCGGGCAATTGGTAAGATCTGCTGGAGCTTACGGACAGCTGATGGCCAAGGAAGGGGAGTACGCTCAGGTACGCTTGCCTTCTGGTGAAGTGCGCAAGGTGTTCATCGAATGTATGGCAACAATCGGGCAGGTTGGAAATAATGAGCACGAAAATGTCAGTATCGGCAAAGCCGGGAGAAAACGCTGGCTGGGGAAAAAACCGCATGTTCGGGGTGTAGCTATGAATCCCGTTGATCATCCGATGGGTGGTGGTGAAGGAAAGTCTTCCGGCGGGAGGCATCCCTGTACGCCATGGGGCATACCGACAAAGGGGCATAAGACAAGAAAAAACAAGAGAACTGACAAGTATATTATTAAAAGAAGAGGTAAATAATAGTGGCACGTTCGGTCAAAAAAGGTCCTTATATTGAAGAAAGGTTGCTGACTAAAATAAGAAAGATGGAAGCTGAAGGAATCAAGAATGTGATCAAGACTTGGTCAAGGCGTTCAACCATTACACCGGAGCTGATAGGTTACACTTTCGCCGTGCATAACGGAAAAAAATTTATTCCGGTATATATAACTGAAAATATGGTGGGGCACAAACTTGGTGAATTTGCGCCAACAAGGGTTTTCTTTTCGCATTCGGGAGACCGCAAAACTAAAGTTACCACCACAACGTGATCGGGATAAGCGGGTAATTTTTGGAGTTTATAAATATGGAATCAAGAGCAGTCGCAAAATATGTAAGAATGTCGCCGCAGAAAGTAAGGCTTGTTGCTGATCTTATAAGAGGTAAAAAAGTTCAGGAAGCGCGTAATATCCTTCTTTATACTAGAAAATATTCGGCAGGTGTAGTTGCCAATGTGTTGAAATCCGCTATTGCCAATGCCTCACAAAACCCCAACATTGATGAAAATATTCTTTATGTGAAAGAAATCTTTGTGGATCAGGGGCCGTCATTAAAGCGTTGGCGGGCAAGGGCACAGGGAAGGGCTGCGGGTATTAAAAAAAGAAGTTCACATGTTACGGTTATTTTGGACGAAATGTAAGGAGGTACGATCTTGGGTCAGAAGGTTAATCCTGTTGGATTACGGTTGGGCTACATTAAGAATTGGCAATCAGTATGGTTTACCGATAAAAAATACAGCGAAGTGCTGCATGAAGATTTGCAAATCAGAAAATGCCTGAAAAAGAAACTCTATCATGCGGGAATTTCTAAAATAGAAATTGAAAGAGCAGCCAATAAAGCCAAGGTTAATATTTATTCGGCAAGGCCCGGTGTAATAATTGGGAAAAAAGGTTCGGAAATAGAAAAGCTCAAATCGGAAATAGAAAAATTTTCACAGGCAGAGATTATCATTAATATTTTGGAGGTACGAAAGCCGGAAGTTGATGCGCAGCTGGTTGCGGAAAATGTCGCCATGCAATTGGAAAAAAGAGTTGCGTTTCGCCGGGCAATGAAGAAATGCGTCGGTTACGCCTTAAAGTTTGGCGCCAAGGGAATAAAAATAGCCTGTTCGGGAAGATTAGGCGGGGCGGAAATGTCGCGTTCAGAGTGGTACAGAGAAGGCCGCGTACCATTGCATACCTTGAGGGCTGATATTGATTATGGGTTTGCTGAGGCAAACACCGCTTATGGATTGATTGGAGTTAAAGTATTTATTTTTCACGGAGAAGTTTTACCAGCGAAGAATGAAAAATAAAGTTATCCTTGCCTGCCGGTTTATCCGGTTTTTACAGGCAAGAATTTCTGCGCATAGGAACAATTGGAGATTTGGTATATGTTAATGCCGAAAAGGGTAAAATACAGAAAGCTGCAGAAAGGCCGGATGGGTGGCGTGGCCACAAGAGGCAGTTCTATTGCTTTTGGTGAATATGGTTTGCAGGCGGCAGAGTGCGGGTGGCTCACATCCAGACAAATCGAAGCGGCGCGTGTCGCGATGACACGTTATGTTAAGCGCGGAGGCCGGATCTGGATAAGAATATTCCCCCATAAATCGGTAACGAAAAAACCTGCTGAGACCCGCATGGGTAAGGGAAAAGGAGCTCCCGAAGGATGGGTGGCAGTGGTCAAACCCGGTTCAGTTCTTTATGAAATGGAAGGCGTGACCAAAGAGGTTGCCAAGGAAGCATTTCGCCTGGCGGCGCATAAGTTATCCGTAGCAACAAAATTTTTATCAAGGGAAATTTCTGATGAAGATTAAAGAAATTAGGGATCTCGACGTTAATGGTCTCCAGCAGAAAATTGCCGAATTAAGTGAAGAACTTTTTCGATTAAAGATAAGACACTCATCAGGGCAACTGGAATCAACTGTCATGCTGGAACGTTTGCGCAAGGATATAGCCCGTGTCAACACAGTGTTGAAAGAAAAGGAGGCCGCAAGTTAATACATGGCAGAGAGAGGCAATAAACGCACTATCAAAGGCGTGGTTATAAGCAATAAGATGGATAAAACAATCGTAGTTAGGGCTGAACGTCTGGTAAAGCATCCGGTTTTTCACAAGTATGTTCGTAAGCACTTAAAATATAAAGCTCATGACGAGAAAAATCAAAGCAAAAAGGGAGATAAAGTATTAATTATTGAGTCACGGCCTTTGAGCAGAGAAAAGCGCTGGAGAATGCTGGAAATTCTGGAAAAGGCAAAATAAATTAATTGACTTGCGATAAGCAGGTTGGACAAGGTTTTTTATGATTCAGATGCAGACCATTTTAAATGTAGCGGATAATTCCGGTGCCAAAAAGGTTGCCTGCATTAAGGTATTGGGTGGCTCGAAGCGGCGCTACGCGAGTCTGGGGGATGTTATTGTGGTTTCCGTGAAAGAAGCTATTCCGAATTCCAAGGTAAAAAAAGGTGATGTTATCAAGGCTGTTATCGTGAGGACAGTCAAAGAAGTGAGAAGGCCTGATGGTTCTTATCTGAAATTTGACGATAACTCGGCTGTTTTAATTACCAATCAAATGGAACCGATTGGAACAAGAATTTTTGGACCTGTTGCCCGTGAATTAAGAGCGAGACAGTTTATGAAGATTATATCTCTGGCTCCTGAAGTTTTGTAGAAATGTTTCGCAGAGGAGAAGAATGAGTTTAAGTAAAATGAGAAAAGGGGATATGGTCAAGGTTCTTGCCGGGAAAGATAAAGGCAAGACTGGCAAAATAATAACGGTTATCCCCGAAAAAGACAGAATAGTAATCGAAAAGGTTAATATCATTAAAAAGCATAAAAGACCGGATCAGAAATCCAAGGGTGGTATTGTGGAAAAAGAAGGTTCCATCCATATTTCCAACGCGGGATTGTTGTGCAATAAATGCAATACCACCGTCAGAATACAAAGCAAAAGACTTAAAGACGGCAAAAAGGTACGTATCTGCAGCAAATGTAAAGAAGTTATTTAATGTGGACTAAATGAAATGGCAAGATTGAAAGAATATTATCTCAAAAAAGTGGTTCCTACTTTGGTAAAAGAATTCGGCTATAAGAATCCGATGCAAGTGCCCAAGATGGAAAAAATTGTCATTAATATGGGTCTGGGAGAAGCCATTCAGAACATAAAAATTATGGATAGTGCCGTGCAGCAACTGGCGGCGATTACAGGACAGAAGCCAATTATAAACAAGGCAAAAAAATCAATAGCTACCTTTAAATTGAGAAAGGGCATGCCTGTCGGATGTTCGGTTACCTTGAGAAAGAAAATAATGTACGAATTTTTCGATCGTCTGGTTAATGTCGCTCTGCCGAAAGTAAGAGATTTTCGTGGCATATCACCTAATGCATTTGACGGCAGAGGAAATTTTTCCATTGGTTTGCAGGAACAAATTATTTTTCCGGAAGTTGATTACGATAAAGTAGAAAAAATAAAAGGAATGAATATTACCATTGTGACAACAGCAAAAACTGATGATGAAGCCAGGTTTTTACTAAAAAAGATGGGAGTTCCTTTTAAATCATAATTGATGATGTTCAGGAGGATTTTGGCGTGGCCAAGAAGTCGTTAATTGCAAAAGCTAAAAGAAAGATGAAATTTTCGGTTAGGGAATATAACCGCTGTCCTATATGCGGACGACCGCGGGCATATTACAGAAAATTTGATATGTGCAGAATATGCTTGCGCAAGCTTTCCTTACGGGGAGAACTCCCGGGGGTAATAAAATCCAGTTGGTAAATTTCTTTCGAGGAGAGAAAGCATGGGAATGACAGATCCTATTGCAGATATGTTAACCAGAATCAGAAATGCGAATAAGGCTCATTTCAAAACGGTCAATGTAAGTATGTCCCGGATGAATATCAATATTGCCAAGGTATTGAAGAAAACGGGATACATTAGTAATTATGACAAGGTAAGAAAAGAAAAAGGGCAGCAGGTGCTGGAAATAATTCTCAGGTATCCTGACGCCAAACATACTGTTATCACCAATATTAAAAGAATCAGCAAGCCGGGACGCCGAGTTTATGTGTCCTCAGACAGCATTCCCAAGGTTCTCAACGGTCTGGGAATTTCCATTCTTTCAACTTCCAAAGGTGTTATTACAGATGCGGAAGCCAGGGAGTTGAATGTCGGCGGAGAAATTCTTTGTAACATTTGGTGATTTAAACATAAGGATTAAGCGAGAGTATTTGTTTATGTCGAGAGTAGGTAAAAAACCGATAAATTTTCCCAAGAATGTTAAAATCAGCCAGAGCGCTGATGTGGTGAAAGTGGAAGGACCAAAGGGTGCCCTTTCTTCGAAATTACCGGAAGGAATCACTGTTAAAATAGGTGAAGGCAGTCTGATGGTGGAAAGGAAATCAGATGAGATTAATGCCCGTTCGTATCATGGCCTAACCAGAACGCTGATAGAAAATATGGTGAAGGGGGTTACAGCCGGTTTTGAAAAGAGATTGGAAATATCCGGTGTGGGTTACCGCGCTGAATCCAGTGATAAAAATTTGAAATTTATTTTAGGGTTTTCCTGTCCAGTGCTATACGATATTCCCAAAGGGATAAATGTTAAGGTGGATAAACAAGTTAACATAGTGGTTTCCGGAACAGACAAAGAATTGGTCGGCAGGGTCGCGGCGGAAATCAGAGCACTAAGAAAACCGGAACCATATAAAGGCAAAGGTATTAAATATGCTGACGAATACATTAAGCGTAAAGCCGGCAAGTCGGCAACTACTTAATTAATCGAACAAAAATTTTTACATCGCCGTGAAGAGGTAAACATTGGCTTCTAAAAAGACGTTAAAGATAAGGGAAAAAAGAGAAAAAAGAACGAGATCAAAAATTGTTGGAACACAAGAACGTCCTCGTCTTTCTGTATTCCGGAGTGATAAACATATTTATGTTCAAGCCGTCGATGACACACAATCAACCACTTTAGTAACGGCATCTACTTTATGCAAAGAACTGGCTAAAAATATTAAAAATAAAAAGAAGGTGGATGTGGCCAAGGAAGTGGGCAAATTAATAGCGGAAAGATTAAAAGCCAGGGGAATTGATAAGATAGTTTTTGACAGGGGAAGATTCCTCTATCACGGTCGCGTAAAAGCATTGGCGGATGCCGCCAGAGAAAAAGGCTTAAAATTTTAATTTTATCAATAAAATATAATAAAGGATTGGATATTTGGATAAGAAAGAAGTGAAAGATATGGAACTCCTGGACAGAGTTGTTGCCATTAACAGAACGGCAAAAGTAGTCAAGGGCGGGAGACGTTTTCGTTTTAGTGCCATTGTTGTTGTGGGCGATGGCATGGGAATGATTGGAACAGGTTTGGGTAAGGCTCATGAAGTACCGGAAGCTATTCGTAAGGGTATGGATATGGCCAAAAAGAATATGGTAAAAGTGGCCATCATGGACAGAACAATTCCTTACGAGGTGATAGGACGTTACGGTGCAGGCAAGGTTCTTTTAAAACCGGCATCTGAAGGGACCGGTTTGATTGCCGGTGGTGCTGTAAGAGCAGTTCTGGAAATTGCCGGTGTTCGTAACATTTTAACGAAATGTCTGGGGTCTCATAATCCGCATAATCTTGTGAAAGCGACTCTTGAAGGTCTTTGTCAGTTGAAAAATCCGGAAGAAATTGCGGCGCAGAGGGGAAAGTAATTCTACCAGTCGTCCGGTGAGGTGGATTAGAATGGGGAAGGTACTGAAAATAAAAAAAGTAAAAAGTTCAATAGGTCGTCCCGAAAAACAGAGAAAAATTTTGAAGGGGATGGGTTTGAACAAATTAAATAAAACCGTAACTTTAGTTGACACTCCGGCAGTACGCGGAATGATCAATAAAGTTATTCATTTGGTTTCCGTGGAAGAATCAAAGGAATAAAGCATGGATCTTGGATCATTGAAGGCTCCAGTTGGCGCTACAAAAAAACGCAAGCGTGTAGGACGTGGCAATGCTTCCGGTCACGGAGGAACGTCCGGCAAAGGTCATAAGGGGCAAAAAGCCCGTTCTGGCGGGAAGGTGAGAGTCGGTTTTGAAGGCGGACAAATGCCGATGGCCCGCCGTCTACCCAAACGTGGCTTCCGTAATCCTTTTCGGAAAAAGTTCATAGCTGTAAATATAATGGATATATGCCGAAAATTTGAGAAAAACGCGGTTATTGACGAAGCTGCTCTTTTTAAAAGCGGTATTGTGAAAAAAGAAGGAAGCAACATCAAAATTCTGGCCAAGGGCGAGATAAAATTTCCCGTTACTTTAAAGGTTGCCAGAATAAGTCAGGCCGCGAAGAATAAAATTACCGCCGCGGGCGGTTTGGTAGAAGAGGTAATATAATTTGTTAGAAGGTCTGGGTGGTGTATCCAAAATTCCAGAATTGCAAAGAAGGATTTTATTTACAATTCTTCTTTTAGGTGTCTACCGTATTGGTGTTTACATTCCCACACCCGGAATTGACAATGTGGCTTTATTGGCCTATTTCGAGCATACTAAGGGTTCTTTATTCGGACTAATGGACATGTTTGCCGGTGGTGCATTCAGTAATTTTTCCATTTTTGCCTTGGGCATTATGCCTTACATCAGTTCTTCAATTATCCTGCAGTTGTTGACCATTGCCATACCTCATCTGGAAAACCTTTCCAAGGAAGGAGAGTCGGGCAGACGTAAAATTACGCAATACACTCGTTATGGCACAGTTCTTTTAAGTATGATTCAGGGCTTTGGCATTGCTTTCGGTCTACAGCAAATGGCGGGACCTTCCGGAGCTCCGATTGTTTTAAACCCGGGTATAGGGTTTGTTCTGATGACGATGATAACACTAACGTCCGGCACTGCATTTATCATGTGGCTGGGTGAAGTAATTACTGAAAAAGGCATCGGCAATGGTATCTCTCTGATAATTTTCGCCGGTATTGTCTGTCGCATACCGGCAGCCATCGGCAATACATACAGATTAGCGACGGCCGGTGAACTGGGCGTACTGGTTATTTTATCAATTACTGTATTAATGATAGTGGTAGTTGGCGCGATAGTTTATGTTGAAGGTGGACAAAGACGCATTCCTGTGCAATATGCCAAGAGAGTAGTGGGGCGGAAAATGTATGGAGGACAATCCACGCATCTGCCGCTTAAGGTAAACACATCCGGTGTTATTCCGCCCATTTTTGCTTCATCGGTTATAATGTTTCCGGCAACTATTGCCAATTTCGCTCCGCAAACATGGATGAAGGATATTGCCTCATATTTGGTTCCAGGAAGACTGGCTTACGAAGTGCTTTATGTGGCATTTATATTTTTCTTTTGCTTTTTCTATACGGCAGTTACTTTTAAACCCGATGATGTTGCCGATAATATGAAGAAGTACGGCGGTTATGTGCCGGGAATAAGACCGGGAAAGAAAACGGCAGAATATATTGAAAACGTATTGGAGAAACTGACTTTCAGCGGCGCTATTTACGTTTCTATAATTTGCGTTTTGCCCAGTGTTTTAATTGCTCAGTTAAATGTCCCCTTTTATTTTGGCGGAACGGCGCTGTTGATTGTTGTTGGTGTGGCAATGGATACGGCAAGCCAGATAGAATCGCATCTGCTGACAAGGCAATATGAAGGATTCATGAAAAAGGGACATATTGCCCGCAGGAGATAACAGAAGATAATATAATGGTAATTCTTAAGCTTCTGGATGAAATTGAAAGAGCACGGGCGAGTAATCGTATAGTTGCAGAGGTTTTGAACAGACTTAGGGAAAAAGTAAAGCCGGGTGTCAGAACGAAGGACTTGGAAAAAATTGCTGAGAGGATTGTGGAAAAAAAAGGAGCAAAGCCGGCATTTAAAGGCTATCATGGTTATCCGCATTCTCTTTGCATATCGATAAATGAAGTAGTTGTACATGGAATGCCTTCGGAACGTTTGTTGAAAGAAGGCGATATTGTGGGTCTTGATTTTGGGGCTTACTATAAGGGCTTTTTCGGCGACGCAACTATAACGTTGCCGGTAGGAAGGGTATCTGAAAAAGCCTTGAGGCTTATGCAGGTTACTGAGCAAAGTCTGTATGCGGCCATAGCTCAAGCCGTGGAAGGAAACAGACTCGGTGACATCTCCGCTGCCGTTCAGTCCACAGTAGAAAATGCCGGGTATTCGGTGGTTCGAGATTTTGTCGGACATGGAATAGGCAAGAGTCTTCATGAGGAGCCGCAGATTCCCAATTTCGGAAAAAAGGGACGCGGGATTGAATTAAAAAATGGTATGATTCTGGCGATTGAACCTATGGTTAATGAAGGAAAATACGAGGTTCAGGTGTTGCCGGATGGCTGGACGGTTATTACAAAAGACGGAAGTTTATCGGCTCATTTTGAGCATTCAGTGGCGATTACGGACAACGGTCCTGACATATTAAGTAAATTAGATTAGTTTTTGTCAGGTAAGAAGCCGGTTTAAATTTTTTTAATGGTAGTAATGTCATATTATGGCCAAAGAGGAAGCAATAGAGGTTGAGGGAAGGGTTATTGAGACCCTGCCTAATGCCATGTTCCGTGTCGAACTGGATAACGGGCATAAAGTTTTAGCCCACATATCCGGTAAGATGCGCATGCATTTTATTAAAATATTGCCGGGAGATAAGGTAACAGTAGAGCTTTCTCCTTATGATTTAACCCGGGGAAGAATTACTTACAGGGCTAAATAAAATTTTATCGCTTAAAATGGGGAGTTATAATCGTGAAGGTTAGATCGTCGGTTAAAAAAATATGTGACAAATGTAAAATTGTTAAACGCAAAGGCGTTTTGCGTGTAATTTGCGAAAATCCCAAACATAAACAAAGACAGGGGTAGTTTTTAATTTTTCAGGAGGTTTATAGGTGGCACGAATTTCAGGTGTTGATTTACCGAAAAATAAGAGAATGGAGGTTGCCTTAACTTATATTTACGGTATTGGGCGAACTAAGGCAAGGCAGATCCTGAAAAATTCCGGTGTCAGCCCGGATACAAGAACAGATAATCTGGCCGATTCGGAAATATCAGCAATCAGAAGCATGATTGATAAGGATCACAAGGTGGAAGGCGATTTGCGCAGAGATGTGTCCATGTCTGTCAAACGTTTGATGGATATTGGCTCTTACAGGGGATTAAGGCACAGAAAGGGACTTCCGGTGAGGGGACAGAGAACTCATACAAATAGCCGTACGAGAAAAGGTCCGCGGCGCACTATCGCAGGCAAGAAAAAAGCAGTTTAATTATCCCAAGCGGAGGAGTAATGGTTAAGGCAGTCAGAAAAACCGGTAAAAAAAAGGAAAAGAAAAATATTACTGAAGGCATCGCTCATATTCAGTCAACTTTTAACAATACAATAGTCACAATAACTGACTTAAGCGGTAATGTTATTGCCTGGTCTTCAGCAGGATTGCAGGGCTTTAAGGGTTCTCGCAAAAGCACACCTTTTGCCGCACAGATGGCTGCGGAAGATGTTGTGCGCAAAGCCAGGGAACAGGGCATGCGCAAGGTTCAAGTGTATATGAAAGGACCTGGTGCGGGAAGAGAGTCGGCCCTGCGTTCATTACAGATTGCCGGCCTTACGATAACTTTGATTAGGGACGTGACGCCCATTCCGCATGATGGTTGCCGGCCGCCAAAACGCCGTAGAGTATAAATTCAGATTATTAAATAAGGGAGGTTTTTTTTGGCAAGATATAGGGATTCCTCATGTAGGTTGTGTCGTCGTGAAGGACTAAAACTTTTTTCCAAAGGAGACAGATGCTATACGGAAAAATGTTCCTTTGAAAGAAGGGAATATGTTCCGGGAGATCATGGTCAGATGCATAAAAAACAGCGTTCTGATTATGGTGTCCAGTTAAGGGAAAAACAGAAGTTGAAAAGAATGTATGGTCTTTTGGAGAAGCAGTTCCGGGGGTATTTTGAAAAGGCCGATAAGCAAAAGGGAATTACAGGCACTAACTTGCTCGTTCTTTTGGAAAGAAGAATGGATAACATGGTTTTTCGTATGGGATTCGCCAATTCCAGAATTGAAGCAAGGCAACTGATCAGCCATGGTCATTTTCTGGTTAACGGCAAGCCCGTTAACATTCCATCGTATCTGCTCAAAGCCGGCGATGAAGTTTCTGTCAAGGAAGGCAGCCGCAAGATGACCCGCATAACAGGTGCTATTGAAACAGTTGTTAGACGCGGAGTGCCTCATTGGTTGGAATTGGACAGAGATAATTTCAAAGCTACTATAAAAATGCTGCCTATGAGG
Organism: Syntrophaceae bacterium; assembly: GCA_016927935.1. Lineage (GTDB taxonomy): Bacteria > Desulfobacterota > Syntrophia > Syntrophales > Smithellaceae > Smithella. The sequence goes on along the minus strand of JAFGLS010000172.1, from coordinate 4,508 downwards.
GAAGATTTAACAATGCCTATACAAGAGCAGCTCGTTGTAGAACTTTATTCGAAGTAAAAATAAACTGTTTTTTATAAACCAGCTATTAAAGGATGGGTTTAATTATGCAAATTATGCAAAGGAACTGGTCAAGTTTGATTCGTCCCAAACGTATCGATGTTGATGAAGCAACACATACGAATTTTTATGGAGAATTTACCATACAACCTCTCGAAAGAGGTTTTGGTATAACATTAGGAAATGCGTTGAGGAGAGTATTGCTCTCCTCCTTGCAGGGATCTTCTATTGTTTCAGCGAAAATTGAAGGCGTATTGCATGAGTTTTCCACGATACCCGGTATTAAGGAAGACATAACGGACATTATTTTGAACTTAAAGGGCGTGCGCTTAAAAATGGAACAGGCTAACCCTAAAGAAGTCAGTATTGATGTCAATCATGACGGGGTGGTAACGGCTGCCGATATTATTACCGATGGCACTGTGGAAATATTAAATCCCGAACATCATATTGCTACTATATCAAAAGGTTCTTTCAGGGCAAAACTCATGGTTAAGATGGGCAAGGGGTACGTACCGGCTAAAAAAGAACTTGAACCGGATCAGCCAAAAGGAACGATTAACATAGATGCTGTTTTTTCACCGATAAAGAAGGTAAACTACGTTGTTTCTCACGCGCGTGTCGGTCAAATTGCTGATTATGACAAGCTTACGCTGGAAATATGGACTGACGGTAGCGTGAAACCTGAGGATGCAATGGCTTATTCCGCGAAAATATTGAAACAGCAACTGGATGTTTTTATAAACTTCGAAGAAGTTGAAGAGGAAGTCATACCGGAAAAACAGATTGATGAACCAAGTATAAACAAGGTTCTTTCACGTTCCGTGGAGGATTTGGAACTTTCTGTGCGTTCCGCCAACTGTCTGAAAAATGCCGGAATCAACACAATCGGGGAATTAGTGAAAAAGACAGAAGCAGAAATGCTTAAAACAAAGAATTTCGGGCGTAAGTCATTGAGCGAAATTAAAGAAATTCTCAGCGAATATGATCTTACTTTCGGGATGAATATTGACTCGAAAAATTAGAATCTGTGGAAAATCTATATTTATTAAAATGAAAGAGGTAATTTAGCAATGCGTCATGGTAAGTCGGGCAGAAAACTGGGCAGAACTTCCAGCCATAAGGAAGCGATGCTTCGTAATATGGTGACTTCTTTAATAAAGTATGAACGTATTCGTACAACAGATACCAAAGCAAAAGAACTGAAAAAGTTGGCGGAAAAAATGATAACTTTGGGCAAAAAAGGCGGTTTGCACGCGCGACGCCAGGCTCTTGCCGTTATCAGGGATAAAGAAATGGTCGGCAAACTCTTCGGTGAACTTACTGAGCGCTACCGTAATCGTGCGGGGGGATATACAAGAATTGTCAAAGCGGGTTACCGTTATGGCGACAATGCACCTGTTTCTATTCTGGAGTTTATCTCTGCCGAAAAAAAGAAAGAAAAAACAAAGCAAAAAACAAAAACCAAAGCTAAAGCAAAAGCAAAGGAAAAATCTGAAGAATAGATTTTTCATAAACGAAAAAGGGCAGGTTTGAAACCTGCCCTTTTTTATTGTTGTTTTTTGGTAATAAAAGAAGTATTAACCTAAAAACAAAATAAAATAAGGAGGTTTAATCATGGCGGAAAAGAAAATCGGCGAAGTGATGAAATTTTTCTCAAAGCCATCAGTTGCCGCAGTAAAAATAACTGATGGCGAAATCAGCATTGGTGACAGCCTCAAGTTTTCCGGGCACACAACTGATTTCACAAACGTTGTTCAATCGATGGAAGTGGATAATAAATCAGTCCAGAAAGCAGTTACCGGCGATTTTATCGGCATTAAGGTTTCCGACCGTGTCCGTCCCGGAGATGAAGTTTTCAAAGTGATTCCGGATTAATTTTCATCTTGTTTTGGTATTTCTGAATTTTGTAAATACTTTTACAAAATTTATATCAAGGCATGCAAAAATGCCGCTATCTGTTTTTATCCTTCTAACGGTTTAAGTTTTTATGTCTAAAATTCTCATAGTGGATGATGAAAAAGATATTGTTGATTTAATCTCTTACAACTTGGAGAAAGAGGGGTTTTCGACCGTAAAAGCCTATGATGGTGAAACCGCTCTGAAACTTATCAAAACGCAAAGACCAAATCTAATGATTCTTGATCTTATGTTGCCTAAGATAGATGGGCTTGATGTTTGCCGCACTATTCGCCGCAATCCCGAGACGGTAGGACTGCCGATAATAATGCTGACGGCGAAAAGTGACGAAATTGATAAAATTATCGGCCTGGAAGTTGGCGCTGATGATTATGTAACAAAACCATTCAGTGTCAAAGAACTGACTGCCAGAGTACGCAGTGTTTTACGTCGCCTGAAAGAAAAAGAAAAGTTTCCTGAGAAAGAAGAGTTCAATTGTGGCGGACTAAAAATAAATTATGAATCTTGTCTTGTGTCGGTGAATGGTAAAAAAATAACGTTAAGCCCGACTGAGTTGAAACTCCTTTTCTTCTTCTCCAGACATCCGGGGAGGGTTTATTCCCGAAATCAAATTATTGATCACGTCTGGGGAGATGAAACGTTCATCACCGACCGCGCCGTTGACGTCCATGTTCGGCGATTGCGTTCTCAAATTGAAAAAGATATGGATAATCCCCAATATATTCTGACTGTTCGGGGGTTTGGCTATAAATTTATCGACACGAAATAATCCGCCTGTTATTCCTTCAATTATTAATTCAAATGTTCCACATTTTTTAAAAGAATTTATTCGACCTATCATCAAACTGTAATCAAGCCTTAACATTGATCCCCTAAAAGATTTTAAAATTTTAAAATCAGGAGGAAAAAGTAAACATGAAAAGATTTTGGTTAATTTTGTTGTCGATGGGAATGGTTACCGTCTTAAGTGTATCGGCGTATGCGGCTGACGTCAAATTCAGCGGTCAATATTATGTTGCCGGTATGTATTTAAATCACGTGGATATTAGAGAAAATAGTTCGGCAGCTTTCACGCGCAGCACAGCGTTTTTTTATCAGAGATTGCGCCTGGGAACTGACTTTATTGTTTCTCCCTGTCTGAAACTGGTGACTCGAATGGACATTATGGAAAGAGTGTGGGAACCTGATTCAGTCAGCAACTATGCTCCGGTAGTTTATGATACTTCCGTTGATTCGTCGGGTGCTGCGACCAAAGCCGCAGCGGGTCATGGAAATGCCGATGCCCGAAACTGGGATTTTGACCACATCTATATCGATTATGCTTCTTCTATCGGTCAGTTTCAGGTTGGATTTATGCCGGACTTAGTGTGGGGAACTAAATGGGGAAACAATAGCGCCTTCTCCAGCACCGGTCAGATTAAATATTTTCTGCCTATTGGACCGGTTAAGATGTTATTTGCTTATGTAAAGAAGGATGAAAAAGATTACTGGAAAGATGATACAAAAGTGGTCGCCAATGACAGGGATTATGATTCTTACCGATTAGGTCCCCTCTACAAATTTAAGAGCGGTAATGTATCCGGTGAAACAGGCATTCTTTTTATATATGACCATGATGCAAGGTTCAAGGGAACCGATGATCAAAAAACAGACACATTTGTTTTACAGCCCTATTTTAAAGGCAAGTTCGGTCCTATATCGCTGCAGGGTGAAATCAATTATGCGTTTGGTCAGGTAGAGTATGATTCTGCTGCTGATCAGGATATAAGCTCCTTTACGGCGTTTTTAGATGCTGATGCCAAATTTGGCATGTTCACTGTAGGCGGTTCGCTTGCTTTTGTACAGGGAGATAATGATTCCACAGATGATGAAATTAATAATGCCTTAACAGGAGGACCTGACCTGGATCCTTGCTGGATGATGTTTAATCACTCGACGCTCAATTCCTGGGTGGGAGGAATCAAAACTCATACCAACAAAGTTGGTGGAGAAATGACCAATGCCTGGTTTGGTCAGTTAAGGGCCGGTATTGCACCCACTTCCAAATTAAAACTGGTCGCTTCAGTTTCTTATGCAAAAGCCGATAAGGAACCGACGGGTTATATTGATGATGAATACGGTTGGGAAATTGATTTGACTGGTACCTACAAAATCACAAATAATCTATCTTATATGCTGGGAGCCGGTTATTTATTTACCGGTGATTATTATAAAGGCACCAGTTCCTCCCATCAGATAGAAGATAATTATATGTTGATTAACAAGCTTACTTTAGATTTTTAAAGTAGTTCATTGAGCTTCATGGGGGAGGAGGATCATCTCCATTTCCTCTAATATAATCCTGGGAGGGCGGGTAACCTCTCAGGATTTTTTTAAGTTCAATGAACCTCCATCCAGCAAGCTGGGGCAGAATTATTAAGTTAAAGAAAATATCTAATTCCCCATTTATAGAAAATAAATGTCATTTCTAATGATAAAAATTTTTATATTGTTTTCATTTGTTTATCATTTTGTCATCAAACTGTAACATT
>JAFGLS010000023.1 GCA_016927935.1 Syntrophaceae bacterium | reverse complement strand
TTTATTCGACGTATTATAATTCTGAAGCGATACATTAAGCGTGTATTTTCTTCTCATTTCTGATTTTGTTCTTTGGAATGAATTGCTGCTAATTATTACATTTGGCAAATCTCTATTTAATTATATAATTAAACGAATTATATAATTGGAGTGAATCGAAAATGAAAAAGCCGGTCATAAAAATCTGTCAGATTTGCCGCAATGTTTTTATCGCTGACCCCCGTGTCGGGCAGCAGCAACGGGTTTGTAAAGAGCTGACTTGTCAAAGAGAACGAAAACGCTGGTCTCAAAAAAAATGGCTTTCCCAGAATCAAAATTATTTCAAAGGACGCTATCCTGAGTTGAAGCAAAAGATATTACAACGTCGGCAAAGAAACAAAGCACCTGCGGTGAAAATTCGATTAAGTGCCGCCCAACATAGCTGTTGTATACAAGACGAGTTAACCATAAATAAAGATTATTTATTAACGCTGCTCACGGCAATGCTGCATATACAAGACGAGATAATCTTTAAAATAACAGGACGTAAAAACCATTTTCACAAATTCAAATATCTGGTATACAAGACAAGTAATGTCTTTATTTTTAAATGAAGGTAATGGTTGTTTTTATACAAGATTAGATAGACTTTTTCATTGTAATAACGTATCTTTAGCATACGTTTTCTAAACAACCATTAACCGGAGAAAGCTCATGAATTCTAAAACACCCATTGACCCCTATCGCATCCGCAGAATCACGGGTTCTTTCAGTTGGATCGACCATCGGCTCTTATCAGATGGATTCTTAGCAGCAATGGCGCCTGATGAACTCCTGCTGTATTTCTTTCTGGTACTTGTCGGCGATAAAAATGGTATCAGCTTTTATAGCTATGATAAAATCTGTGCCATGCTGAAAATAGATGTTGACCGCTTTATTGGTGCGCGGAATCGGCTTATAAAAAAATCACTCATCGCCTGCGAGAACGGACGCTTTCAGGTGTTACAATTGCCTGATGTTAAAAAACAAATGTATACTCAACAGCAACAGCGATCGGGAGAAACAAAATCTTTAGCTGAAATATTTCAAAAACTGGCACATCAAAAACTTTAAACAGCCCCATAAAATTTCAACTATGGCGTGAGAGAGAACGTTTGTAGCCCCTTGAGCGGAAAACTCGTTTCTTAGACTGTTACTCTCGGCCTATTGCGAATAATTTGGATGAAGTATCTTAGGCCAGTTCACCTCAATCAATACCACTGAGCCTGAATTATGCCACGAGTTTAAATCGCAATAGTGCTGCGGGAGTGTCCTCTCATTGTCATTCAAAACAAAGGAAAATAAAGCCATGATTTACGAAACGCTTTTTGTCGGTATTGATATCAGTAAATTAAAACACGATGTTGTTATCATTAGTGATAATAAAGTCCGGCTGTTAAAACCGTTTATCATTCGAGAAAATCGAAACAGCTATCAGTATTTAATCGACCGCCTTCAGCAACTGAAGCAAAAGTACCAAACCAAGACTTTCTATTTCGGTATGGAAGCCACGGCTGATTATTGGAAAAATCTGTATTATTTTCTCAAAAAACAGTCTGGCGATTTTATTGTGGTGGTTATCAATCCTGTAAAAACGAAAGCTTTTGCTAAATCCGAACTCCGGCGGGCTAAAACCGACCCGGTCAATGCAAAAGATATAGCGCAATACTTAGTTGAAAAAAGACCCTTGCCGTCAAACGACAGACCACCTATTCTTGACTACATTAAAGATTTGGACACACAAATTCGAATGATTAGCAAACAACAATCTATGACGGTTAACAAACTGCGCATCGAATTGGGTAAAGTGGCTCCGGAAATTGAACAAAATGTCCGCAAAATTGACGGGCAACAAATCCTGTCATTATTACTCCATTATCCTACCGCAGAGGTTATTGCCAATGCGTCCATTGAAGAATTTCGTCGTATTCGCTACGGCAAACTGCAGTGGCAACTTCCTGTGTGTTTTGTCACCAAAATTAAAACATTGGCAGAGAATAGTATTTCCCATAAATCAGGACCAGGCTCGGGATTTGTTGTTCAATCCCTGGTCAGAACTATTTTTCAGTGCCAACAAGAGATTCAACTGCTTAAAGAAACTCTTAGAACACTTTATGAAAAAATAAATAGCGCTGATAGTCTGCTTACCAGCATCAAAGGGATTGGCAGGGAAACGGCAATTGTTCTGGAAGCCTATTTCGGTGATGTCAACCGTTTTCCTGATGCCAAAAAGGTTGTTGCCTATTTCGGCATGAATCCGACTGTAAATCAGTCAGGAAAAAAAACAAAACGAAATTCATATCTTGAGAAAAAAGGCAGTGGTATTGTCCGGCATAAGCTCTATATGGCTACTCTGAACATGATACAACGTAAGCAAGATCCAATCTTTGAATACTATCAACGTTTGGTTGCAGCAGGTAAACCAAAATTAGTTGCAATAGGAGCTGCTATGAGAAAACTGCTGGTAATTATGTACACCATACTGAAAAATCAGGAAAGATTCAATCCGAAAAAATAGCTCCTTTTTAAATTTTTTACTTGACTTTTTGTATAGTATCTCAGAACCGGACTTGGCGGCGTGCAACGAGACTT
>JAFGLS010000171.1 GCA_016927935.1 Syntrophaceae bacterium | reverse complement strand
TATCCGCGGGAAGTGGAAACGGTGCTGAATATGCATCCGGCAATTCAAGCCGTGCGTGTGTCGGGCAAGGAAGATTTAATGCGAGGTGAGATAGTAAAGGCGCATGTTGTCTTGAAGGAAGGGTGTAACGCCGATGAAAAAGAAATAATCCGCTACTGCAAAACATATCTTTCCAATTATAAAGTTCCACGCGAGGTTGAAGTCGTGCAGGAAATTCCTGTTTCCATAGATATCGAGTATTAATAATTGCTTATCAATCTGGCAGTGAAACTGAAATATTACAAAATATTTTCCGTCTATTTTTCAAAACAGTATTAAATGCATTTTTCAGGAGGCGTGTTTATGAGAATATTTCCAAAATACGAAAACTTTGTAATTAAAAAATCAGATTCCAATATAATCATAGCGTTGTTTGCCGTTATTTATTTTACCTCGCAGATTATCATCGGTTCGATTGTGCATAAAATAGGAACTCTGGACGCTTTAGCCCTGCAGACAACTTTGTCGAGTGACACCTTCAGGTCGATTGTGTCGGGTTGGATTGCCTCCGGCAAAATTGGGGCTTATTATCAGCATTTCTACTTCGATAATTTTCATCCCATCTGGTACGGGATATTTTTAAGTCTGCTGATAGCCAGGGCCTTTAAAATCAACAACGTTAATCCGAAATTCAACTGGATTATTATGACACCTTTTGTGGCGGCAATTTGTGACTTATTTGAAAACATGATGCATCTGTATTTCCTGGGAGACCTCAACCGCGCGACGCCAATACTTGTCGTGATTTCCGGAATGGCGACCAATATTAAGTGGATCCTGGCGTTAAGCGGCACTGCCATTGCGTCAATTCTTATAGGTTTTTGGATTTTAAAGAAATTTATTATAAAACAAGGGTAACCGATTAATAAACAAGGAGTATCACAACATGAAACTGCTGAACTTTCAGTCTCTATCCGACGGCGTGCCGCGTTTCGGGGTTGTGATAAAAGGTTACGCGGTGTCTTTTGAGATACTTCTGCAAAAAACGGGAAAAAACCGCGGCGAACTTGCGGATGTGTATCTTTATTTGGATAATCTGCCGTCTAGTGAAGATGCGGCAAGAGAACTTATGAAGTACGGGGAAGATTACATTTCCTCTTTTAATGATGATGAAAAAATACCACTGGAAAAAACTAAGATACTGCCGCCCATTGACGTGCCACGGGCGCTGATTGATTTTGGCTTGACGCCGCGTCATCTGGGAAATTCAGCGGCAACTTTGATAAATCATGCATTTGGCGTTTTCGGCTCGCTTATCGCGCCGGTTGTTAAAAATGTAGTCCAGGCGGCAACCAGTGGGAAGATGCTCTATTACAAAGGCAACCATAACGCGATAATCGGGGATAACGATACGATTCATTGGCCGTTTTACACGTCTTATCTGGATATTGAACCGGAACTGGCCATTATAACCGGAAATGAAATCGTGCCTATAGCCGGATATACTATTTTTAACGATGCGTCAGCGCGCGATATACAATTAAAGGAGATGCTCGGATTGGCAGGTCCAGCCAGAAGCAAAGATTTCGACCGCAGTAATGGACTGGGCCCCTTCATTGTCACCCCTGATGAAGTCGGCGACCCACTCACCTTAAATGTGAAAGTAAAAATCGGTAAACGTTACGAATGGAATGGAAGCACATCCGAATATTCCGCCCATCCTGTAAAAGTCCTTGAATATCTGAAAACTGTTTTTCAACCATTGCCGGGTACCGTCATCGGATTGGGAACGATTCCAGGTTGCAATGGCCTGGACAATGATTTGTGGATAAACCCCGGAGAGAAAATTGAAATCATCTTCGATAAACTTGGCATTCTGCGGCAGAAGACACCGTATAATTTGGGGAAGATGGAAAAATCACGATGGGGTAAAAGAAAAGAATTAAGTCAATTCTACTGATGTCAAGTCCAATTCTGCCTGTAACTTTGCCGGCAGCATTTTTCCCTCTTAATTTCATTCCTTTGCAAAAGTAATTGGTGCCGTATGGGCACTTATTAGTCAAATATGTCCCATAAGAAGGATTATACATCCGGATTTTCTTAAAATGGTTTGATAAAAATGACCAAAAATCGGCTTAAAGGCAGATATAAGGACGTTGGCATTTTTCTTGCTAAAAAATAGTACGTTTAAGACGGTGTTTTCTGCTGTTCAATAATCTATAGAAGGAAGGAGAATAATATGGCCAGTCTGTGGTTTGATTTAAGGGATATCAAATTCCAGGTCTTTGAAGTATTCAAATTAGAAGAAAATATACTGGGTAAAAGCCGTTATGTGGACTTCGATGTTGATACGTGCAACATGGCTCTTGACCAGGCGGCAAAATTTGCCGAACAGGAAATAGCTCCAACCTATCCTGACGAAGTTCACCGAAAACCTGTCGAAGCCACATTTAAAGACGGTAAAGTCACGACACCAGAAATCTACAAGCGATTATGGAAACTTTATTGCGAAGCCGGTTACGTGGCCATGGCTGATATGCCGGAGTCAGGCGGCCAGGGATTCCCGATAATGATTGCAGCGGCTTGTGGTTTTATGATGCTGTCCTGTAACCCGGCATTTATGATGTATCCTGGTGTCACACACGGTGCGGCGAGACTCATGGAGAATTATTTCCATCACCCTCTGCGCGAAATTGTTATGCAGAAAATGTACAGTGGTGAATGGGCGGGGACAATGTGTCTGACCGAACCGGGCGCCGGCACAGATGTCGGAGCTTTAAAAGCCACCGCTAAAAGAAATCCTGACGGTTCTTTTTCTATCGTTGGCACCAAGAGCTTTATTTCAGGCGGCGATCATGACTTGACACCGAACATCATTCATCCGGTTCTTGCCAGAATTGAAGGTGATCCGAAAGGAACCAAAGGTATATCTATTTTTATGGTTCCCAAAATCAGATTTAATGAGAAAGGCGAACTCGGAGAACCAAATGATGTATATTGCAGCGGCATTGAAAGCAAAATGGGTATCCACGGCAGCGCTACCTGTACCCTTAATTTCGGCGACAACGGCAAGTGCATCGGTTATCTGATGGGTGAACAGGGCCAGGGTATGCCGATTATGTTTAACATGATGAATGAAGAACGCCAGGCAGTCGGCATGATCGGAGCGGCGCTTGCCGGCGCGTCTTATCTTCATGCTCTTGATTATTGCAAACAGAGAATCCAGGGATGCGACGTCATCGCCATGGCGATGAAAATTGAGGATGCGCCTGCAATAGCAATCATTAATCATCCGGACGTTCGCAGAATGCTGATCAAGATGAAATCCATTTCCGAAGGCATTCGTGCTTTGTGTCTGTTGTGCTATTACTGCATGGATAAAATGTTCAGCGCAATGTACTCTACAGTTTTTGATCCCAACGCCAATAAAGAAGAATTGGAAAAAGAAAGAGAGTATTGGGAAGGTATGATCGAAATTCTCACGCCCATCGTCAAGTCCTATGCTACAGATATGGGTATGGTGGGCTGCGATCTGGCCGTGCAAAGTTACGGCGGTTACGGTTACTGCCGCGAGTATCCGGTTGAACAGATGATGAGAGATCAGAAGATTAATGCGATTTATGAGGGCACTAACGGCATTCAGGCTCTTGACCTCTTGGGACGCAAGCTGGGAATGAAAAAAGGCGCTTATTTCATCAACCTGCTCAACTATACCAAAGAGGCTATTGATGAAGCCGAAGCAATGGAGGCTCTCAAGGGAGAAGCGGCCATCGTCAAAGCGGCTTTAACTGCCTGCGGATTGACAGCCAAGGATTTCTCCAAGATGATCGGCACAACGCCTTATGTTCCACTGATTGCCGCAAGCGATTATCTCAATTGCCTGGGTGACGCTCTTGCCGGATGGCTGCATCTCAGAATGGCAATTGAAGCTGTAAAGAAGTTCTTCGATCCGTCAACAAACGAAAAGGAGAAAGCTTTCTATCGCGGCAAGATTGAAGGAGCCAGATTCTTCATTAATCGCATTACAGGACTTGTGCCCGCCAAAACGGATAATCTGAAAAAAGATGAACAAAGCACGATGAATATTCCGTTAGAATCTTTCGCCGGCGAATAAATGCTGTTTGAAAAAGTAACAACCATTTTTTGGAGAATATTTAAAAAGGAGAGTTAATATGGGAGAGGTATGGAACATCGGACAAATAGCGAAATTTCAGGCCAATTTGATACCGAATAACAGGGCATTTGTTTTTGAAGATGTGCCTATCACATTTAAAGAATTGAACGAACGCTCTAATCAAATGGCCCATTACCTGCAGCACACGGGAATCAAAAAAGGGGACAGGGTGGCTGTTTATCTTCAAAATTGCCCGGAGTTCATCTATTTATTCTTCGGAGCGGCAAAAATCGGTCTGATTATTGTGCCTCTGAACCTGCGATTGGTGGGCCGTGAGCTTGAATACCAGATTAATAACAGCGGCTCCCGCATGCTTTTTTTCAATGCCAAATTTTTAGATAACGTCACTAAAATCAAAGACAAAATTAAGGTAGATAAGGACAAGTATATATGGCTTCCCGGCCGCGATACGGATGCTCCGCCATGCCCGGATTGGGCTGTTCGTTTCCATGATCACATTGATAAGTTTCCACTTACTGAGCCGGTGGTAAAGGAGCAGGTATTTTTTAATGATCCGCTGGGCATTATCTATACATCCGGTGTTACCGGAGCCCCTAAAGGCGCGGTCGTCAGTCACAGTCAGTCTTATTTTAAGGTTTTAAGCATAACAGGCACGGCAGCCCACGGCATCGTATTTCTTTCGCAGTTGCCGTTGTTTCACTCCGGCGGTTTGTTTATCAGTTTGTTGCAGTGCGTCGGCCGCGGCATGACCATGATCTTGAGAGAAAAATTTGATCCGGTGCAGTTTTGTAATGATATTGAAAAATACAAAGCCAATGTCGTTTTTGCCCTCACCACGATGTGGCGTCTTATTTTGGATTCAGGTCAGTTGGACAAAATTGATCGCAGCAGCATCATCATGTCTATCGGGGGCGGCGAAAGAACGCCTAAGGCTTTACTGGATAAATTAAAGGAAAAAGGAATCAAAGTTAGTGTAGGTTACGGACAGACCGAGAATTCGGCCATGACAGTTCTTTCCTATGAGGAGCTCCAGCTTAAGCCCGGTTCGGTCGGTAAACCCAGGGAATGGAGCGAAATGTGGATTGAAGATGCGAAAGGCAATCGGTTGCCGCCGGGTGAGATTGGTGAAATAGTGGCGATTGGTACCAAGGTCATGAGCGGATACTGGAATATGCCTAAAGAAACGGCCAATGCCATAGTAAATGGTGTTCTTCACACAGGCGACCTTGGCTATATGGATGCAGACGGTTATTTCTACATTGCGGACCGAGCCAAGGACATGTACCGTAGCGGTGGCGAAAATGTTTATCCGGCGGAGATAGAAAAGGTTCTTTACGACCACCCGAGGGTAAAACATGTTGCCATTATCGGTGTTGCTGATGATAAATGGGGTGAAACCGGCAAGGCCTTTATTGAAAGTGAAGACGGCAAACCCATAACCAAAGAAGAAATTATCGAGTTTCTCAAGGATAAGGTCAGCAAGTACAAATATCCATCTCATGTCGAAATGATTGATGAAATGCCTATGACCGCGACCGGTAAAATAATGAAGGTCGCTTTAAAAGAGAAACATGGGGTTCGCCTGGATAAGGTCGATTAGTGCAGTGTAACAGGAATAACTTCACAATATGTCATTTCGGAGTCCCGCATGCGCGGGATTATACTCCGCAAAAAGATTTATGTCACTTCGACCGAAGGGAGAAGTCTTGTTGTTTGTTTTAAGATTCCTCATCCCGACACGTCGGGATTCGGAATGACATTCTTTGCTATTATGACACAGCCTCGTTGGTCGATATGACAATGTTTTACTGATACATGGTACTAGGAATGTTTGAAAAATCGGCAGGATGATTAATTTCGTTTTCCAATCACTGCTCTCGATAGTTGTGAAAGTTATCGAGAGCAGTTTTTTTATTGTGAGACTCAAATTTTAATGAGACCCAAGTTTCAGAAACAAAGTGGACTGAAACTTGTAGGTCGAATTATCCCGCGTGCGAAGCTTAGCGGGGCAATATAACAATCCCGCACAGCGGAGGGTAATGAGACTCGCTGACGATAGGAAGCGTTAGTCGAATTATCCTGCCTATGCATGGGTATAATAC
>JAFGLS010000170.1 GCA_016927935.1 Syntrophaceae bacterium | reverse complement strand
GATAATCCCTTCTCTATTTACGAGAAGAATTATATCTGAAGATTGCTCCGCAAGAGCTTGGAACAATTCGTTGCGCCGTTTCTCCTCTTCATTGTATTTAGCGGAAATCCAAAATGACTTAAGACTTGCACTTTTTTGTTTCCAGGCGATGTAGTCCTGAATTTTCTGGATAGCTTCGCTGGCTGTATTGACAAATTCAATGCCCGCCTGATAATACTCATCCTTAATGATGATTTTAATCCATTTTACTTTCCCTAGGGCGGTTATCTGTTTTTTCAGAGTTTCTAATGTGAAATCTATCTTGAGGAGAGTATCAATGGGCAGAAGAATATTGCCCCGAATCTTAGCACCAGACACAGAGATGTCTTCGCTGTAGTTATAGGAGATTTTTTCTTTAGGGAGATTTGTCTCTCCGGGAATGACGGATACGGTGATTTCGTTACATTCCTTAATTCGTTCCGCTTTTCTTCTTTCTTTCATAACGATTCATGCCTATTTTTTCGTCTTTCACCTCAAACATTGCTTATTCACGAAGGGCAGAGTCATTACAATCTGATTTATGCTTTTTCTTATTTTGATACCTGATGAGATAGGTATGATAATAGCACTATTCATTTTTTTTAAAAAGAGGGAAATACGGCTCATTTACGGGAATAAGTGCTTGTTGAGTTTACCTACCTTTCGCTATTATTTTATCACAATATTATCACATTGACTATAATACGAAACACTCGAAATCAAGCAATCTAAGGCATTTGCTTATACTATATACAACAGCTTCACTGATTAACAGTGTGAATTTAAGAGTTGAAATTTATTTGATTTTTTGGTGCCCCTGGCGTGAGTCGAACGCGCGGCACACGGATTAGGAAGCTATATTACTTTAGAACGGGCTAGAAATGAAGCATTTTGTCGCTGATTTTTTACTGCACCTTTCAACTAGTAATTCTTGGTTTATCAATCCCGAAAATCCCTGTAACTTTGAATCTAATAAGAAATAACAAGACAAGAATTTAACACTAAAAAACTTGGTTACCAATTTACCGAAATCATCCTCCTGTTTCACTGTTTATCCCGCAATCAATCTTGAGGTGGTAGTGGCACTCCCGTGCGGGTACGAGTTCCGCCTTCGGCACCACTAATGAAATTCATTTAAAAATTTTTGATTATCCGTTTTAATTCCTCACCGTACACTTTTATTTTTCTCTGCGACAAATATTTTTCAGGATGTTGAGCATCAAGCGTCAGCTCCAGCAGATTTTTGTCCGGCAAAAACATGAAAACAGCGCGGTTTTCATCCCTGGCCCGATGGAAACGCCAGCGGTAAAGATTTTTCAGCAGATTCTTTTGCTCCTGATTCAGCAAATCATAGCCCCTTATTTTTATATATCCTCTTTTATCAAATCTCTTATCCCGCCAGTCTGTTTCGGCAATTTTGTTAAAAGCTTTTAGAGCCGATTCTTTTAAATCCTTTAAGTTCAGTTCATTCAATTGTTTTCTGTAAAGCGCCGGAAGATAAACAACATCCTGAATCGCGTATTCCAATTGCTTGTCATCCAACGGCCTGATATCCCAGCGCGAACGCTGTATTTTTCTGTTTTTTTGCAATTCCACACCAACAAATTCCTTAATCATCTTTTCCAGAGACAGCTGCTGAAAACCCAGAATAAGCGCCGCCCGATGAGTGTCAAAAATATTCTGGAAATTAAATCTGTAATCTCTCTTGAGAAGGCGGATATCGTTATCCGCCGCGTGAAGAATCTTGACAATGCGCTTATCGGCAAAATATTTGCCCAGAAAATATAAATTCAGATTTTGCAGAGGGTCAAATATATAGGTTGTATCATTGGCATGGATTTGGATGAGGCAGAGTTTTTCTCTAAAATAACGGAATGAATCATACTCCGTATCAATGCTTAAAACTTTTGTCCGCTCAAAATCATTGACAGCGCGCTCCAATTTTTTATGCGTATCCACAAAGAGCCATTTCATTTCCATGTCAGGCAATTTAGCCGAAATGCGAATTTAAAGCTATAAAAATGAGGAGGAAAATGATTATCGTTCTTTTAAGGATTAATATAACATTAAGTATATTACCTCTCTGCCACAACTATTTGATTACCATTGGAATTCCGGCAACCATAAAAATGACACGCTTTGCTGCGTGGGCAAGAGCCTGATTAGCCCATCCCAGCGCATCGCTGTAGACGCGTCCCAATGGATAGGCTGGAACAACGCCCAAACCAACCTCATTGGAAATAAGCAACCACTGCCCGCCAAACCTGACCCGCGCGGCAATCAGTTCATCAATTTCAGTATGAACCTTATTTATGACGGTTTCGGCAAGAGAGTCCTGAGGAAGGGAGATAAGTATATTGCTTACCAGCAGAGTGATGCAATCAATAATTACCACATCGGCAATAGGTGCGGTAAGATTACTGCCGATGCTTCGTGGTAGTTCCACTGTCTTCCACGTAGCCGGTCGCGAGGCCTGGTGGTTACTAATGCGTTCGGCCATTTCCTCATCGCTGGCAGCGGCCGTAGCAATGAAAAGAACCGGTTTTTCTGTTTCACGAGCAATTTTCTCGGCAAAGGAACTTTTCCCGCTGCGGGCGCCACCCAAAATTAGTGTCATTCCGTCTTGGGGAATATCAGGAGTCATTCTTATTTACCTCTCGTACTCTAAAGTTTTTATTCTTTTGATATTTTAACCTTATTTTCTATGAGCGCATATCTGGCCCAGGGAAATGTTTGAGTTCGAAGCCGCTTCTATTGCCGCGCACGACGTTAAAAAATCATTCTCTGAAAAAACTTCTACTGTAAATACGCCACGATAGTCGGTACAGACAAGTTTGTCCATTACGGCACGCAACTTTTCCTGCGGTACATGCATAAGAGATTTATGGTCACCTCCATTAATGCCGTGGATGTGAATAACACTCGTACGCGGGAGGGCATCGCGTAAATACGCCACAGAATCAAAACCGTCAAGCCATAGATGACCTACATCAACCGTACAGCTGACGGCAATCCTCTCTAGCACCGGCTGGTAGAAATCCAAAGGGTAACCCTCTATGTTTTCGACGGCCAGTTTCTTCACACCGCCTGCCCATTCTCCAACGATTTTCAATGACTGAACGGCATGGTCCTGCCAGCATCGCATTTCATCGCGCGTTGCACCTTTAAGAACAGATTTCCCGTCCAGGTGTAAAACATAAGCCCATGGGTCAAGTTTTCGGGTACAGTCAATTACGCGGCGGGCCTTCTCAATGGAAACATGGCGTGGAGAACCGTCATCGGCCAGGCGCAAATCTAGCGGCAGATGAATAGTATAAGTCAAATCATTATCGGCAGCAATACTGGAAAGCTGGGCAATTTGCTCGCGGCCAGGCAGGTTGCCTGCTCTGTCGTCCACTTCGAAAAGCACCAGTTCTATATCCTGAACTTTCCCGGCCAGATAGTGAACGTTAGTTAAAATATCCGCAGGAATAATGTAGGAAGTTGTACCGAACCGAAAAGGATAATTGTTCATTGCACTCCCCAGGTAAAGCTCAGCAAAACAGCCGTTTCCGTCACCTCAACCAGCATGCCGAACACGTCACCGGTTACACCGTTAATTCGTCTATAAGCCATTGCCAGAACAGCTACCGCCGCCAAAACAGCAATAAGCATTGCCCAAAAACCTTGCCTACCCAGCATAAAGGCGAGGCCAAGCGGCAAAATCGCCGTTATGAAAATAGCACTGCGTCTAAGCCCCAAGGCAAAATCGGCGCCCATGCCATCGGGACGTGCCTGCGGTAGCAATCCTGCCAGCAGGATAATCCATCGGCTTACGGTTGCCGCCAGGATAATGCCCAAGCCGGAAGAAGGCTCCATTAAACTCAACGCCGCGGCTTTGGAAAATAATACAAGCAACAGTCCAACGCTGCCGAATGTTCCCAGATGGGGGTCTTTCATTATTTCCAGCCGTTGCCCGGGCGTAACCGAAGTAAATAATCCGTCACAACAGTCACTTAGCCCATCGAGATGCAGTCCGCCGGTCAGGACAACCCAGACAAGAAGGGTCAACACGCCAACAATCAGCGACGGGAAATATAAATTCAGTGTTTGCCAGACCAGCCAGATCAAGCTGCCGATAACAATCCCCACCAGCGGAAACCATATACCGGCGCGGCCGCTATCGCCGGGTTGCCAATCCCGCAGTTTTCCCAACGGCAGTATGGTTAATAAGCCAAAGGCTGTACTCAAGTTACGCATAGCGTTTCCTTTCTAACTATGTCAGCGTTAATTATAAGATCAAAACCGCAATTCCTGAAATATTTTACCAATTCGCGGATTATAATTATTTATCGCTTACACCGGCTTCGGCAAAAGTTGCCATTTCCCGAAGGATACGGGATGAGGCTTCAATAATATGAAAAGCCAGTACGGCACCAGTACCCTCTCCCAGGCGCAAATTCAGATTAATCAAAGGAGTCAACCTCAGGTATTTGTGCATGGCCTGATGTCCGATTTCCACCGACTGATGCGCACAAAACATATAATTCAGCACATCAGGCACCAAGCCTACCGCGATCATGGCGGCAGCGGTCGAAATAAATCCGTCCACCACGATAGGAATTCGGCGTGCCGCAGCCGCAATCATTACGCCGGCGAGACCGGCAATTTCCAATCCGCCGACCTTGCAGAGTACGTCCTGCGCATCTTTCGGATTGGGCCGATTTAAAGCAATGGCCTGTTCGATAATCTCAACCTTGTGTGCCAGACCGACATCGTCAAGCCCAGTGCCGCGTCCGGTAACTTTGGCTACTGGCAAACCTGTTATAACCGCGACAATTGCTGAAGATGGCGTTGTGTTACCAATGCCCATGTCCCCTGTGGCAACCAAATCGAGACCTTTTTCAGCAACTTCGGCCAGTACATCCATTCCCACAGTAACCGCTTTTTCAGCTTCGGCACGGGTCATGGCCGGCCCCTTGGCCATATTGCACGTCCCATGAGCGACCTTATAATGCAACAACCCGGGCAAAGACAAATCAAAATCGATGGCAACGCCTATATCAACAATGGTCACACTGGCACCAGCCTGGCGAGCAAGCACATTGATGGCAGCTCCACCATCGAGGAAATTCAGCACCATTTGTGATGTAACTTCTGCAGGATAGGCACTGACCCCTTCCAGCGCAACACCATGATCAGCAGCCATGACTATCACCGCTTTGCGGTCAACCATCGGCAACGGATCAGCCTTCATGCCGGCGAGGCGGATGGAAATTTCTTCCAGCCGGCCAAGGCTGCCGCGAGGCTTAGTCAAATTATTTTGCCGGATTTCCGCCTGTTTCGCGGCAACAACATCAATCAAAGGAATAGTCGGGTAATTCATTATGATTTTATTTCATTTTATAAATTTTCTGTATCCTAAAAAGGGTTTCAAACCTTTTTAAATTCAATGATGTGGCGATACCACAACATAAAATTATTATCGAGAAAATTCAACATCCGGATGTAAAATCTTCGACATCTTTTCAACGGCATCAACAATGCGCGGTGACGCTCTGTTAATTAAGTCCGCATTCATCGGATAAATTTTATTGTTTTTTACTGCCGGCAGTTCTCTGAATTTCTGCCAAAATTTTTTTACCGCTGCAAATTCCTTATCATTGACCATTGGAGCAAAAATAATTATTTCCGGCGATGTTTTTATAATACCCTCAGCACTGTAGCGGGGATAGTTGGCCACATCGTCTCCGGCAACATTAATACCTCCCGCCCTTTCAATCACTTCATTGATTAATGTACCTTTTCCCGCTGTAATTACCGGCTCCAAACCAATCTGAAAAAAAACGCGTGGCTTTTTTTTATGGCGAATCTGATAGGCAACGGCGTTTAACCTCTTTTGAAGTTTTCCAACCAGATTATTGGCTTCTTTCTCTCGATTCGTTATTTCACCGATGTTTTTAATACTCCTCAGAACATCGTTGGTATTCGAGGGATTCGTTACATACACCGGCAATTTAAGCCTCTCCAGTTGCTTCACGGTATCTTTTCTGTTTCCATCGGCGGTGGCGATAATCAAATCAGGTTTTAGTGAAACAATCTTTTCTATGGAGGGATTGGTAAAGCCGCCTATACGTGTTTTTTTGATTGCTGCCGGCGGCCAATTACAGAAAGTGGTTACACCCGCTATCTCATCATCAAGACTAAGCGCGTAAAGTGTTTCTGTAATTCCTGGAGCAAGTGAAACAATCCTATGAGGCGCATCAATTATATTTATTCTGCGCCCTGTTTCATCATTTACCACGCGGGCGCAGGACATATTTACGAAAAAAATCGTGAACACAACAGTTAAAAAAAATATAATAGTATTTTTTTCAAACATACATTCTTAAAAATCAATCGATATTCCCCCCTTAAAGGTTATGCCCGGCATGGGATAATAAAAATTCGGCATTCCGAATTGTTCGTAATCCAAACCGAAGGAAGAATATTTTACGTTGGTGATATTATCAGCCCCGAAAAAAGTCGTAATGTTAAACTTGCCAAAAGATGGCCTGTAATAAACATAGATGTTCAGCAGTGTGTAATCATTCAACTTTTCCGTATTGTTATCGTTATCACCGGAGAGAAAAGATTTGTCCACATATTTTACTTCAGACCTAATCATAATATTAAAAGGCAGATAAATTTCCAGTCCCGCATTGGCCATGTTTTTGGGAACAAGCGGCATTTCTTTTTTGTTGTTCGCTCCCAGCTCGAACGTAGCCCTATGATACGTGTAATTTCCAAAAAACTTGAAATATTTCGGCAATATATAAATAAGGGATACTTCTCCGCCGTCGTGGCGCGTTTTGCCGGTGTTCTGATTATAACCTGTCGGATAGTAACCAACATACTGAATTTCATCTTCCATATCTATTCGGAAAACGTTCAGTCCTATTCTCAGATTTTCCAAAGGATAAAACTCCGTGCCCGCTTCCATACTGATTCCTTTTTCTTTATTCAGACTCTTTAGAAATCCGCCACCTCCACCATTGAAATAAGCCACTTCCTCAAGAAAAGGAATACGATATATATTACTCCATTTCGCGAAAATCTTGGACTTTTCACCAAAAAGCCAGGTCAGTCCGGCTTCATAAGCTTTGGCATTATAAGTATTTTTCTGATCTGTAAAATCATTTGCCGGTGTGGAAAAATCCTCATTGGAACCTTCAATGGACGTCTCTTCAAAACGGTAGCCGGCGCTTAAAATCAGACTTTTCAAAATGCTGAATTCATCACGGATGTACCCACCGATACTCTCACGCTCAAGATCGGCTTTGCTTGTTTTTATTGTTCTTCTTCGATCGCTGTAGAATTCTTTTTCGTAAGGCTCATAATAATAATCAACGCCCACTATCACCTTGTTGTGAAATCCGATTATATCGTTTTCCAGAATATACCGCGGAGTAAGTCCGTATGTATCGGCATATGTGTCGGAATAATTGTAGGAATACCATGATGGAATATTCCCTTGCAGATCTTTTCTGCCGTACAATAAGTTGACTTCAAACCGCCCGAACGATCCCCAGAATGATTTAATTCCGAAATTAACATTGGTATATTTATCCGAACCGTCATCATTGGAATGAGCGTTCATAAAATAGTCCGGCATATCGGGTTGATACTGCCTTCTGTCCTTGTCCATCTGTTCCTTCGTCAATGCTCCGGGCATCTGATAATCCACCCTATTAAAGGAAACGCCCAATGATAAGTTCAGCAAATCACCTGCCGAAAATCCTACACCAACGCCGCCGCCCTGCGCGGAATACCTGGAGCGTTCCCGATAGCCGGAGCAGAAATTGTTTTCTCCTGTCAGTGCATATGTCCACTTATCCTTTGCGCCGGTTATGCCGATTCTCTCGTTATGCAGACCATAGCTTCCCATAATAACCGATGCGTTGAATTTCGGCTCGCCCTTACCCTTTTTCGTGATGATGTTAATCACGCCACCGATGGCCGCATCGCCGTATAGAACAGCGCTCGGACCCCGAACGACTTCTATTTTTTCAATGGAATTTACCGGCATCTGCATCCAGTTAATGGAAGCCATATCCGGTCTGTTGAGCCTTCGCCCGTCAAGCAAAATCAAAACTTTCCCATAAGGATTATCGCCCCCAAAGCCTCGCATATCAACATATGCCTGGGAAGAATTGCTACTAAAAGTTGTAAACTGTATACTTTCAAGCTTATTCAGAACTTCCACCACTGTCGTAGCTCCGGAATCATTTATTTCTTTTTCATCTATTACCGTAACATTGGCCGGAGCTTTGCGGATTTCCTGCGTATCGCGTGTCGCAGTGACGACCACTTCCGCCATAGTGACAATGGCTTCTTCATTATTTTTTTCTTCAGCTTGTGCGGGTGAAAAAACTGCTAATGGAATTAAAAGAATAAAAAAAATGACTTTTTTCAACGATCTTCTCCTTTCCCCCTCGGGATCAAAGTAAGTTTAGACTCGCCATTACAGTTTCCTGGCTTGCGGCGACCTACTTTCCACTCCTTCCCGACACTAATCGTCAGTGGATTAATGTGGATTTCGTTCCGCTCACAGTTGCGGGGCAGCACCGGACTTTAACCGGCTTCCCTTATCTGGCAGTCTTTCCTAATTTGCTTTCTTCGGCTAACTTCGTTGGCGGAGCCTGTCCCACGTATGCAGGATCGTCGGTTTTTTCCTTGTCCCATTTACGTGGGATAGTTCAACTAACGAATTCCAGTTTACTTCGTAACTGTAATTCGAGTTTCACTACCTCCTTGTTATCCTATGAAATCAAATCAGCAATATTTAACTTGTCAATAATGTTGCTCGAGGCGACCCGTCATGCGGATTCTGATCAACAAAAACGTTGACGTCATAAACCTCTTTTATATTTGCGGCGTTAATAACGTCCGCGGGATTTCCTATAGCATAAATCTTTCCGGAATCAAGTAAAATTATCTTATGGGCGTTTTGCGCGGCCAGATTGATATCGTGCGTGACAAAAATCACTGTCAGTTTTTGTGATGTATTTAATTGACGCAACAGGGATAAAAATTGGAACTGGTGTTTCAGGTCGAGAAAAACCGTGCTTTCATCAAGCAATAAAATCTTCGGTTCCTGAGCCAGAGCACGCGCAATCAGGATGCGCTGGCGTTCTCCGGCACTCAGCTCATCAAAACGTCGTGAGGCAAAAGTGATCGTGTCCGTTTCTTCCATCGCTTTGCGGACTATGCGGTAATCTTTCTCATCCTCAAAACGGTAACTACCCAAATGCGGGAATCTTCCCATGAGAACTATTTCCTCGGCGTAAAAAGGAAAAGTAAGTGCCGTCTCCTGCGGTACAATGGCAACTTTCTTCGCAATTTCCTTCCGCGGCCAACGGCCGGTTTCCTTACCGTCAATAAGCATCTGTCCGTCATCTGGGAAAAGCGTGCCATTGATGATTTTCAAAAGAGTGGTCTTGCCCGAACCATTCGGACCGATAACAGCCACGATTTGTGCTTCATCAACAGTAAAAGAAACGCTTTCCATTACGGGTTTTGTCCCGTAACTGAATTTTATATTTCTGGCGTTAATGATGGACATTTTCACAATGCCTTTCTTTTCAAAAGAAAAATAAAGTAAGGAGCGCCGCAAAGCGCCGTAATAACTCCTACGGGCAGTTCAGCCGGCGCGAAGACGACTCTGGCGATAGTATCGGCAACAATTAAAAATGACGCGCCGAACAAGGCACTAACGGGTATAATCAGACGGTGATCGGAACCAAAAAAAAGGCGCATCAGATGAGGCACCATAATGCCGACAAACCCGATTATTCCGGCCAGAGAAACAGCCACGGAAATAATCAGTGATGTTACAATCACGAGCCACTGCTTTGTTCTTTCAACATTAACACCCAGATGCTGGGCTGTATCTTCGCCCTGCACAATCAGGTTAAGTTTCCGAGCCTGAGCGTAAAGCAGTATAAATCCGGCCAGTAGGCAGAAACCCGCGATGCCAATTTCCTTTGCCGAAGCACTGGAAAGATCGCCCATCAGCCAAAAAGTGATGCTGTGCAGTTCCATGCTGTTGACAATCGAAAGAAAAAAGAGGATGGCTGCGGAGAAAAAAGCATTGACAACAACGCCGGAAAGCAGAAGAGAATTATCCATCAGGGGGCCTCTGGTTCCACCGGCCATGACAAACACTAAAAAAACCGTAACCAGTGCTCCCAGAAAAGCAAGCAGTGGTATGCCCAGATAAAAAGTTCCGGCACCGATAAGGATGCCGATAATCGCACCAAGAGCCGAGCCGCCCGATATTCCCAGAATATAAGGATCAGCCAGAGGATTACGCAAAATGGCCTGAAAAATAACTCCGCCTAGGGAAAGCGCCGCGCCGACAATTGCGGCAAAAACAATCCGCGGTAGACGCACGGAAAATAAAATCAGTTCTTCTTCCGAAGACACGGACGTCTTTCCCGTAAGAGCGCTAAAAAGAAAATTCAAAACCTTCCCCAGCGCGATATGGACACTCCCCACGGAAAGAGAAATGAAACAAAGCGCCAGTAAAAATAAAATCATCAGGGAACTGATTTGCAGCACCCGCGATAAAGTAACACGGCGGTAAATGAGCATTTCCTCCTAATGAGACCCAAACTTTAATGAAACTCAGATATTACAAACGCAGTGCATAACCTAAAGGTCATCTACGAGTAATATCTGCAAGTTAAATTATCCCGTGTGCGTAGCTATGCGGGACAATATAATTATACACATAGCTGAAGTTATGAACACTAAAGTTTTCTTTGATGTTCATAATCGTGATTGGTCTATATATTTTATTCGACGTGTTTTCCACTATAAAAAAGAACAGATTTAGCTATGATTTATCAGCTATGACAAAATCGGTTATTTCCTTGAACAAGGAAAAATCTGCGTGCATCGGCCAGTCGTTATGACCTGCTCCTTTGATTGTCCACATGCGTTTTTTACCTTCAGGAAGGGCATTATACAAATTAATCGCATGCTTAATCGGCAGAATTTCATCACGTTCCGCTCCTACTATGGAAATTTTATTCTCGAAAGATTGCAGATTTTCAATGCTGTCATACTTATCAGTCAAAATTAGTTTTACCGGTAGAAATGGAAACAGAGATTTGGCAACCGACGCCAGCGTGTCCCATGGCGTAATCAAAATTACTCCGGCAACGGGAACAGATGTCTTTTTGGCAATGGCTGCGGCAACACCGCAGCCTAAAGATTCACCTATAAGATAAAGAGGAGCCTTGTATTCTTCATAAGCCAGACGAACAGTTTCCAATCCGGCGGCAACAAATGGTTTTTCTCCCACCTCGCCCGGACGGCCGCCATACTTCGGATATTCGGCCAGGATCACACGAAACCCCAAATCTCTAAACGGCTTTATATAAAAGTCTCTATCAAACGCCGTACCGCCGTTGCCATGAAAAAGAACTATTGTACCGTTGGGGGCAGGTGCATCAATCGCCGAAATCACACCCTGATAATCATTGGCTGTCGCCTGCCAGAGTTTCATTTTTCCATATTCGAGTGCTCGTGTGGAAGGCCGCTCGGCACTGGGGAAATAAAGAAACCTGTTTTGCATATTACACCCTCCCAAAAATATTGTGATGATTAAAAATAGCGAAATTATTATTTTCTGTTTCATTTATTCTGGAAAAAGGGGTACTGTCAATTACTTTGTATGTTACTTATTAACTTCTTTTGACTGACTTCTAACAACTTTTATTAACTTATTCATTCTCCAGTATCTCACCGTACCGAAGACAGCCGTGATGATTCCCGTTGGAATACATGCAAATCCCACCGCCCAAAACCAATTTTCTTGAGAAAAATGAAATATTGATACACCGGCAATAAGCAAGACAACTCCTGAACGCAGATATGATAACAGGGTTCTTTCATTGGCCAGCAAAGTCCTATCAATTGCCAGTTCATCCCGTAAAATTAAATTTTCATTATCAAATTTTTTGTAAGGTGAATTTTCCATATTGGCTTCTTTCTATATTACATATTGACGCCAGTTCAAATTAGCAAACTTATATTATAAAAAAGCGTAACAAATTTGATTGTTTTGTAAAGGAGATTTTTCTGGATTCACCCTAAAGGGTACCATGGCCGGGTCGCGCTTCGCTTGAAGAACTTTTTCATAGATGACAGAGAAGGTTCTCTCTCCTCTCCCCAGACTCTATACTGGCGTATAGAGTTGCGAATGGAAGATTTTTCCGGGAACCATGTCTGCGCAGCGAAACGTCCGCCGATTCGCTTGTTTGAGCGACTGAGACGCGAGTTTGCGAACCGGCAGTGAAGCGAGCAGTTACAGGGTCGGAAAAAGATTCTGAGCAACGCCATGCGTCAGTATAGAGCTCTTTCCCATCATTCCCATTCGATAGTGCTCGGCGGCTTCGAACTAATATCATAAACCACGCGGTTGATCCCGCGTACTTCATTAATAATGCGGTTGGATATGCGTGCCAGAATGTCGTGAGGCAGTTGCGCCCAATCCGCAGTCATGGCATCATCACTGGTGACAGCCCGGATTGCCAGAATGTTTTCATACGTGCGCTGATCACCCATAATTCCCACACTTTTGACAGGCAAAAGCACCGGAAAAGACTGCCACAGTTTGTAATAAAGTTTTTCGGCGCAGATTTCCTCCCATAAAATAGTGTCTGCTTGACGCAGAACAGACAGGCGCTGTGGAGTTATTTCCCCGATGATGCGAACTGCCAGGCCGGGGCCAGGGAAGGGTTGCCTCCAGACAACATCGTCGGGCAATCCTAATTCCTTCCCCAATTGTCGCACTTCATCCTTAAATAAGTGTTTGAGCGGCTCGACCAGTTTCAGATTCATCTTCTTCGGCAAGCCGCCGACATTATGATGCGACTTGATTACAGCGCTGGGACCGCCAAACGCTGAACGGGATTCTATCAAATCAGGATACAAGGTGCCTTGTGCCAGAAATTTAACGCCCTTGATTTTTTGTGCTTCGTTTTCAAAGACTTCTATAAAGGTGCGGCCGATAATCTTGCGTTTCTTTTCCGGATCGGCCACTCCTTTCAATCTTTTCAAAAATATTTTTCCTGCCCGGGCAAAACGCAAATTCATGTGTAAATGTTTCTTAAACATTTTAATGACACGGTCGGCCTCGCCGGCTCTGAGCACGCCATTGTCCACAAAAACACAGGTAAGTTGTCTGCTAATGGCTTTGTGCAACAAAACAGCAGCAACCGAAGAATCAACACCACCGGAAAGTCCCAGCATTACTTTCTCGTTACCTACCTGCCGGCGGATGTCTCCTACTGCACTATTGATAAAAGACTTCATTGACCATGACTTTTCGCACCGACAGATATCAAAAAGGAAGTTGGCGAGCATCTTTTTGCCATCTTTGGTATGAACCACTTCCGGATGGAACTGCAGACCGTAGAATTTTCGCCGGGCATCTTCTGTTGCAGCCACAGTAGTGTTGGCGGTAGCGGCAGTAACAAGAAAGCCTTTGGGCAAAGAACCGATGGAATCACCATGACTCATCCAGCATTGAGTTTTCTTGGTCACGCCGTTAAAAATGCCCTTTTGTTTTTTAATCAGAAGCTCGGCAAATCCGTATTCGCGCTTTGGGGAGCCGATTACTTTACCGCCCAGTGAATCCACCATGTATTGCAGACCGTAGCAGATGCCCATAATAGGAATTCCTAGTTTAAAGATACCCCTGTCAACGCGGGGAGATCCCTTACTGTAAATGCTCGCCGGACCGCCAGACAGAATAATTCCTTTCGGTTTCAGCGCCTTAACTGCCGCTACAGAAATATCCGGCGGTTCAATCTGACAGTAGACATGATTTTCCCTCACCCGCCGGGCAATCAACTGGTTATACTGGGAACCGAAATCAATAATCAAAATCATTTTTTTCTCTCAAAGATATTTTTTATGTTAACGACTTAACGGGTTTTCCCTTTTTAATGTTGTCCCCCTTTATCACTAATGTAAAAAAGTAACAACTAATGGCTGTATAAAATGTGGAGTTCTACAACAATTATCTATTGAAAAATTTAGATAATCGCAATAGATGTAGACAACCAAATAATATATCAGGATTAAAAATGATTTCCAGAAGAGCTTCCCGATTCACATCTTTTATTGTCATGGATGTCATGGCCAAGGCCGAGGAATTGGAGCGCAAAGGTGAAAACGTCATCCACATGGAAGTCGGCGAACCTGATTTTCCCACGCCGAAAGTTATCACAAAGGCGGCAAATGAAGCTCTTTTGAAAAACAGAACCCGCTACACTCACGCACTGGGGCTTTTGGAACTCAGACAGGCCATTTGCGATTTTTACTCAAAGGAATATAAAGTGAATATTGTGCCGGACCAGGTCATGGTTTCCACCGGCACTTCCCCCGCCTTGCTTTTCGCAATGCTGGCAATATTGGATTCAGGTGATGAGGTAATCCTTTCCAATCCCCGTTACCCCTGCTACCAGAACTTTATAATCGCGGCCGGCGGAAAAGTTAAAGAAGTGAAAACGTATCCTGAGGATGGTTTTCAATACCGCCCAAAGGACATCAAAAAGAAACTCTCGTCCCGGACAAAGGCCATTTTGATTAACTCTCCTTCCAATCCGACCGGCATTGTGATGACGAGGGAACAGTTGCAGAAAATCGCGCAATTTAATAAGCAGTATATTATCTCGGATGAAATCTATCATGGTCTGGTCTATAAAGATCACGCCCACTCTATTCTGGAATTCACGGACAAGGCTTTTGTCAT
>JAFGLS010000169.1 GCA_016927935.1 Syntrophaceae bacterium | reverse complement strand
CCGGGGGATTAATATATATCGGAATCAGTGATGATAACAAGATAAAAGGAATAACCATAAATAATGGATTGAAATCTCAGATCCAGACTATCGCCCGCAATTGCGACCCTTCCATAAAGGTTATCCTCCGTGAATTCAAAACGGCAGAACAAAAGGATATTCTTATTGTAGAAGTAAGAGAGGGAAGTGATAAACCCTATAAATGCACCACCGGTTTTTACAACCGTATAGGACCTAACGCCCAGAAAATGAACCGTAACGAGATCATCGATTTCGTTAAATCCGAAGGAAAAGTGCGCTTTGATGAGCTTGTCAGCAGAGATTTTTCAGATAAGGATTTTGACGAAGATAAATTTACTGCCTTTTTGCGCCTGGCCGGGATCTCAAAAGTACTGGACACCCCTCTGATCCTGAAAAAATTTCATGCCGCAGAGATTCAGCAAAGCCAATGTATTTACTATAATTCCGCTGTACTCTTCTTTGCCAAAAAACTGGACAATCATTACTTTCATACAAAAGTGACCTGTGCCATCTATAAGGGAACCGGCAAAGTCACCGTTCTGGATCGCAAGGATTTTAACAGAGACATAGTCAGCAATGTGGATGAAGCCATGCTGTACTTGAAGCAGCATCTGACTGTTCGCTATGAGTTTGATGGTTCTCCCGCCAGAAAAGAGATTCCCGAATTGCCCTACGAGGCTTTGCGCGAGGCCGTGATAAACGCCATTATTCACCGGGATTATTTTGAGAAAGGGGCCAATGTGATGATTGAGATTTATGATGATCGCGTTGAAATTACAAGCCCCGGTGGGCTGCCCAAGGGATTAAAAGAAAAAGATTTCGGCAGGATTAGCCTTCTTCGGAATCCGGGAATAGCCGATTTAATGCAGCGTATTGAGTACATAGAAAAGATGGGCACCGGAATCATGCGGATGGAAAAACTTATGAAGGATGCCGGGTTGAAATCAATACGCTATGAATTTTCCATTTTTGTACGACTGGTTTTCTATCGTTTCCCCTTTACCGAACAAACTGCCAATACAGGCAAAGGAACTAAAAACCTGAAAGAAAACCTGAAAGAAAACCTGAAAGAAAACCTGAAAGAAAGGATTCTTGAAGAACTTGAAAAAGATAATACCCTTACAGCAAAAGAACTATCTGAAAAAATGAGTATATCAAGAGGAAGTATTAATCATCATCTCGAAGTATTGAAAAATGATGGATATTTGCTTCGTGTGGGATCCACAAAAGCCGGCCATTGGGAGATAGTGAAAGGAGAAAATAAATGACCTTTACCAACGAAGCCGATTTTGAAAAAGCCTTGATCGATATCCTCTCTCAAAAATACGGCTGGGAAAGCCAGGTAGCGGTGAATCCTTCCGTTGCCATCACTGAAGGGACGGATATAAATAAAACCAAAGGCCAGAACTGCAGCCGTAATAAGGGGATCCATATTTCCCCCGGTTCGTAAAGTGTAACTTGTCAGCCCTTTCAGGAGGAGAAATGATGCGGTACGGCTGATTATGTCAGAAGGTATGCGGTCTAGTGAGTATTATTCCGTGAAAAACCGTTATAGGTCCTGAAAAATCCAAAATAATGCATTCTCCTGTGAAATTTCATTTTTAACCATGAAAAATGATTTAAAATGAAGTCTTTTTGTGAAAAATAGTTTTTATCTGAATATCGCTTTCCCCGAAATAAACCTCAACGATTGTTTTTAATATTCTGCCGGGAAACCGCGATTCTCTATCTCATTCATATGACCTATCTGACAGAGTGTTTGGAATGCTTATAGCAGATTGATTTCATCACTTTCTCTGCATGACTCTATCATTCAAGTATCAATAAAAAATTAAATAGTAAATTAACGGTTCAGTTTAAAAAAAGTTTCGAAAATAGACTATTAGTTTATATTGAGATCTAAATATAAACTCGAACCGTTGGATATCAGCTGAAATATAATATAATTGATTGATAAGTTTAAAAAAATACGCGAAAATATACTATGAGTTTAGTTCTGGAGCCAAATATAAACCATCTCATTCAACAGTGGAAAAAGAATACAGTCATGACATCAGTTACTCTGGAAAAGAAGGGATACAGTCCCCAGCTCTTGAGGCGCTATAAGCTGTCAGGTTGGCTGGAGTCTATAGGATATGGAGCTTATGCAATAAAAGGGCAGAAAGTCGAATGGGCAGGAGGACTTTATGCGCTTCAAACCCAATTATCCCTTTCTCTTCACCCTGGAGGACTGACTGCTCTGGAATGGAGCGGGCAAAGCCACTATCTCAGTCTCGGAGAACGCAGAGTTTTTCTCTATGGATTACCTCTGAAAAAACTGCCTCTCTGGTTCCGTAAAATGGCAGATTCTGAGGGTTTGATAATATTGGAAGCCGGTCCGCTTCCTCATAATAGAGATGAAACAAAAAGTAAAAACTTCGGAGATTATGACCTGGAATACTCCTCATCAGAACAGGCATTCCTGGAGTTATTGTATGCCGTTCCCAAATATATAAGTTTTCATGAGGCCCGACAGATCTCTGAAAATCTAACACTTCTCCGGGCAGGTACATTGCAGGAGTTACTGGAAAGGAGCCGGAGCATAAAAGTCAATCGAATGGCCTTATACCTGGGTGAATACTTCAGCCATAGTTGGATGGATAAACTTTCATTCGATAGAATATCTCTTGGGGCCGGAAAAAGAGTCATACACCCTAATGGAGTTTTCGACTCCAAATACGGGATAACAGTACCTCCGGAAGATAGTGAAGAAGAACCATATGTATGAAACCTACATGGCTCAAGCCGGGCTATTGCTGCAAATCCTGCCTCTCATTAAAAATTATTCCCGGTTATCTTTAAAAGGTGGAACGGCTCTGAATTTCTTTATTCATGATTTCCCTCGCTTATCCGTAGACATCGATTTAGCTTATACGCAAATTGATGATAGAAACGAGACATTATCATATATCACCGAATCAATGGAAGATTTATCCAGGCAGGTGGAAAGGCGTTTCCCGGGAACTCGGGTTCAAAGGAAAAGACTATCAAATGGTTATATAAAGGGATTGGTTATCCGTAGTAAAGATGCTTCAATCAAGATAGAACCGAATCTTGTTATAAGAGGGACGGTTTACTCCGGAGAATTGAAACCATTGGCTTCGAAAGTTCAAACTCTTTTTCAGGCTGAGCTTGATTTTCCCATTATTTCTGTTCCGGATTTGTATGGAGGGAAAATCTGTGCCGCTTTAGATCGACAACATCCTCGTGATCTCTTTGATATCCGTCTGATGTTCGATACATTCGGTTTTACCAGAGAAATTAAAACTGCATTTCTGGTTTATTTAATCAGTCATCCCCGGCCTATTGCAGAAGTCTTGAATCCAAATCTACAGGATTTAAAAACTATCTATGAACAGGAATTCAAATCCATGACTAGAGAAGACGTTTCTTTAAAAGATCTTGAAAAAACCAGAATCAGATTAATTCGGGCAATTCATGGATCATTGGAGCAAAAAGATAAAGACTTTTTGCTTTCTTTAAAATCCGAAAACCCGCATTGGGATCTTCTCCCGATACCTTTTGTCAAGGATCTTCCTGCTGTGAAATGGAAAATTATCAATATTGAGAAAATGACAAAGAGAGCCCGATCTAACGCTAGATTTAAGTTGGAAAAAGTCCTAACTGAGGGCCCTGATTTAAAATAATAAAAGCTCCACCAGCATCTTTAAAATCACAATTTCATCATCACTGGCTTTATAAAATTCCGGATAAACTGCTTGCTGAAACCATTCTCCTTTTTCAGTAAAAAATCGCTTTCCCCGAAATAAATCATCAACGATTGTTTTTAATGCTATAACTTGAAGCATCAGCCCCTTTTCCTCTGTAATATCATACATGAACCCCCGAACCCGTCAGTTCTACGACGAAGCCTTTGCCGAAGTTTTCACAAATAAAAAAATCATCGAATCTATGCTCCGCGATTTTGTCAAAGAGCAATGG
>JAFGLS010000168.1 GCA_016927935.1 Syntrophaceae bacterium | reverse complement strand
TAGGCAAAATTATTTTGCTTGGTACATTAATTTAAAAAATGGGTATTAAGTAGCAACACTTTACCTACCTTTATACCCGAAATGACACACTGTAAAAATATTTATGACTCACTATACTGGTTGATCTTCTTTTTCCTAAAAATTCAAGGTTAAGGTCATCCCCAGTAAGTGATTTTTTTGCCGTTGGTTATAAACATAGCCCAGATTTTTTATTTTTTCATAAGCATACTGGAGGGTGACTTTTATGTTTTCATTAAAACGGAAACCAAGTTCACCCGAATACTGATTTTTGGATTGTGTGTAAATTTGACTCTGGACACCGCTTCTTTCCCGGTCATAACTCAATTTATAGGAAAACTTTTCAATATTATGAGACCATTCCACGAAAATGTCTTCCGAGTCGGTCCCCGCGTGATGACCGAAAACACGACCATTATAGCGCATGGGATAGGAACGATGAGTATACCAGGCATTGGGCATGCTTTCAGGCGATATTCTTGCGTACTCGCCGCGAAAAGCTGCTCTTGCCAGTCCGAAAGGATTGAAAATTGCCAACCCAAACAAATAGGCCCGCTTATCCGGAAGGAAACCGCTATCCTCAGCGCCCCATTCGGTATAAAACTTGAGACCTTCAGCCACAAAAATATATTTTTTAACATTGGGCAGGGTTAAGGCCAAATCAACACCAAATTCAGAATTACTTTCTATTTTAGAATCAGGGCTGGGATTGATATTTCCGTAAAGAATCTTGGAAATCTCACCCACACTCAAATCACGTCGGTTATAGCCGCCAAACATGTTTAGATGAGATGCTCCCAGTTCCAGATACGGATGAGGTTTAATATCAAGCCGCAGGCCGTATAAAAACGGATTAGCCCGCTCCATCCCTTTGCGCCCATCGTGAAGCTGGGAAAAAATCAGGTTAAACTGCACCGGCCCCAGATAGGAAAAAATCCAGGGAAGAAGTACCGGTTCCGGATTGGATAATTTAACCATATCGAAAGGATGGGCATTATTGGACATGAGCAGCGCGCTATGATAGGCAGGCCCCCACCACAGCGAATCCCTACCCGCCTGAATTTCAAAATTGAAGATGTTTATCTTTCCATAACCTCTATGCAGGATAAGGTCTGTTTCGTATTTGTAGAAATGACGGTAATCGTGGTTATTGTAAACCAAAGCTGGCTGTACAAAGAAGGAGAACACTCCCCAGAGTCTGGCCTGCGATTGGAACTGAGCAAACGCATTGCCGCCCCGGCCGTAGTTAATACCTTCATTGTTGAAAATGGAAAATGGTCCGTCCAAATATTTATAGGACAAAGAAAAACTTTCTATCGGTTTTACAAAGCTGCCTGCAGTATTATTGGGATTTTTCGCCTCTTCAATCTCCGCGGCAAAAAGTTTAGTGTAATTCTGCTGAATATTTATGCAGGTAGCGGAAGGCGTTTTCATGGCGTCGCATTTATCCAGAGCCGTGACCAGTTGACGGCCTACTTCGCTTCTGGCCATTGGTTTGATTGAGGAAAGCTGGCTTTCTATAAGACCTTCCGCCGCCCAGAACTCCATATCGGCATAAAGCTCATTATCCATCCAGACATTTGTCGAGGAAAAAGCATGAGCTGAAGCAAATGAAATCAGTATCAAAAAGATTGTGGATATGAATGTTGTTAAGTGCATTAACTTCTTTCTATTAATATTTATGTTTTTCCCTGGATTCCCGCCTTCGCGGGAATGACAGAGGTTGATTACCTTACATCTTATCTCTTAAAATTTCTTCCTTCAGCCTATTAATCTGTTCCTTCAACATTGAACGTTGATATATCATTCCGATGAGTCCCGATGAATCGGGACGAAGAGGAATCTTGATTTAAGATTTCTCGCTACGCTTCGAAATGACAAAAGCATTTCTTTTTTTACCCTTCACTATTTAACATAGAACTTTGAACGTTGAACATAGAACTATTAATCTTTTCTCAAACAACACTCTCATTTTCCTGTGGAATGTATTCAGGAACTATTTCCTTAAGTTTCTTTTTAATGCCTCGTGCATCGTGTTCGTCCGCCATCTTTGCCAACTCATCAAGTTTATCATAGAGATATTTTCTGGCTTCCTGCGAATTTTTTGCGCCATTGAAAAAGCCATTGGAACGCAAGACCATAACCTTTTTATGATCAGTGGGTAGAATATCCTCACCAACTGTAATCAGCTCTTCATAAAGTTTTTCACCTTCACGCAAACCGGTAAAAACAATTTTAATATCCAAGTCTGGCTCTTTTCCCGAAAGGCGGATTAAATCCCTTGCCATATCGGCAATTTTTATGGGGGTTCCCATACGCAGAATAAATATTTCGCCTCCTTCACCCATCGTGCCTGCCTGCAAAATCATCTGCGCCGCTTCCGGTATCGTCATAAAAAAGCGGTTTATTTCCGGATGCGTGACCGTAACCGGCCCACCCTGCTCAATCTGGCGGCGGAAAAGGGGAATGACGGAACCGGATGAACCAATCACATTGCCAAATCTCACAGCCATAAAGCGCGTGCCGTTTCCTTGCTGACACTGCATAATCAACTCCGTCACACGCTTACTGGCACCCATGACATTAGTCGGGCGAACAGCCTTGTCTGTCGAAACCAGAACAAAGCGTTCCACATGATGTCTAACGGCCATTTCCATCACCACACGACTGGCAATGATATTATTGTAAACAGCCTGCCAGGGATTTTTTTCCATCATGGGCACATGCTTGTAAGCCGCGGCGTGAAAAACAACTTCCGGCTTATATTTTTCAAAAACATCCTTCATTAAATTTTCATCCTGCACACACCCCAGAATCGCTTCACAATTGCGGTAGAAATATTCATTGAGTATCTCCATGTGAATATCGAAAAGATTGGATTCACTTGAATCCAGAAGAATAAGCTTGTGCGGCTGGTATTTAATGACCTGCCTGCACAATTCAGAGCCAATTGAACCGCCACAGCCGGTAACAAGAATTGTTTTGTTGTCAAGATAATTACGGATATCTTTAATCTTTAGTTGTACCGGTGACCTTCCCAAAAGATCCTCATAGCTGATGTCCCGAAGCAATTTTACGCTGACCCGTCCGTCAATCAAATCACCGATGCCGGGCAATATTTTATAAGAAACATTACATTTCTGACAATTTTCCACAATACGCCGGATTTGATCACCGTTGGCCGAAGGAACTGCAATTAGTATCTGATGAACTGTTTCCCTCTTCAAAATTTTCGCCAGGCGATCAACTGTTCCCAACACCCTTATACCGTGAATTGTCCGCCCTTGTTTTTGCAGGTCGTCATCAATAAAACCGACAACCTCATAATTCAATTTGTAGTTATCAATGGTTTCCCGTAAAATTTTTTCCCCCGCATCACCGGCGCCAATAATCAATACCCTGGTTAAATTAGTTGTAAGCGAGGGAGTAATGTTTGTCATCTGGTTGCCTAATATAGCAAAGAAGGAACGGATGGTTATGCGAATTGCACCGGTCAGAACAAAAGTTATCATGCCATCAGCAATAAATATGCTGCGGGAATATCCTACAAACCGATTAATGGTTAAAATCACCACCATAATAAGTACCGACGCCAGAAAACAGCCTTGTGCCAAAAGCCAGAAATCCCGCACGCTGGTATATCTCCACATGCCCCGATAAAGACCCACCGTGAAAAAGACGAATACTTTAAGCGGAATAATCCAAATAAGCAAACTACTGATTTGATTAAATTTAATACTATCAAAAGCAAAATCAAACCTAAAAAAATACGATAAATAAAGGGAGGCGGTAAAAATCAAGGCATCTGTTAATACCATCAAATAGAAATTCGGATTTTTAAATTGAGAATACATTATTACTACAAACCTTTTATTCTAAAAACTGCTCAGCCAATTTCCTTCTCGTGTCATTTCGAGGAGTCCCGATATGTCGGGATGACGAGAAATCTTAAGACTTCTCGCATTTGCTCGAAGTGACAAAGGTGCTTAAATCTAAAACGTCAAACTTTTTCCTATCCACCATTCACTATCTAGTGAGACCCGCTAAGAACAAGTGCCGACGAGTCGGGACAATGTTCGAAGCGTTGGTCGAACTATCCCCGAAGCGCAGCGTAGCGGGACACTATCCATCCCGCGTCGCCTATAGTGCCCTTTAGGGTATTCGCTCCTGGGATAATTCCACTTACGCTTCATACTTCGCTTCGCTCGTCTTTAGCGAGTGTCATTACTATACCCTGTCTTTTATACTATACCAAATTTGCCCCAGATATTCGCGCAATATAAGAGTATTATTATAAAGCCACCTGGATTGCGGAATGTATCTGACCGCAGCAGTACCCATGGGAGAGGCATAAAAATAGCTGGACGGCAGCGGATACACATTTTTAAAATACTTCCGAAATTCTTTTTCACTCCGTCTCATATGATAAGCGGAAGTCACCAATCCGATTTTCAAATTTTTATTAACAAACATCTTTTTGAACTCCTGCGCATGATTGTAAGTGTTATTTGATTTTGCTTCAATGCGTATTTTTTTGGGGGGCACACCCAACTCTTCAGCCATTTGGGCCATCAACTGTGCATCTGGTATTTTACTATCACTTTTTCCCGAGCAAACAAAATATTTTGCGTCATAACTTTTATACATTTGCACCGCATGAACAAGCCTGACGATAGTTGTTTCACCGACGAAAGTTTTATTCAAAAAATTGATATCATAAGTTCCGCCGCTAAGCACAACAACTACATCAAGTTTAATTTTGTCTTTTAATAAAGGCTTGTTTATATAGTCTTTTTCAAGCTTGTAGCTAAGAAAGTTGCACACCGGAAAGATACTGGCGCCATAAAGCAAAACAACAGCAAAAAACAAAATTAGGGTGTCACTTTTTTTCTTGTTTGGAAGCAGCCAAATCAAAAAAGAAATAATAAGAATAACGAAAATAATAAAAACGGGATCAATAAACGCTTTAAATACGTCGTAAATTTGTTCCATTGGTTATGTTACCTTTTTAATGGCTTTGCATATTAAAATACGGCCTTTTATTTTGCAAGGTAAAGTTGAAGCGGCTTTTAGCGTTTGGCTTTCAGTGTTCAGAAAGCTTTGCATAATAATCAAATTGTCATTTCGACCGAAGGGAGAAATCTTATATCATCATAATATAGAAGAAAGATTTCTCGTCGCTTGCACTCCTCGAAATGACACAACGGGTATTATGCACAGGTTTCTTTCAGCGTTCAGCTGTCGGCTGACTGCTGATTGCTTTTTTAAAGTTCAACCTGGTTAATATATTCTGGAAATAAAACAATTTTTTTACTGTCAGAAGGATTGAATAAAAATGGCTCCACATCCCTTGCCAGTCCTTTTAGATTAAGATCTTTTATGTAGTCGAGAATCCTTCTTTTGAGAACCTGAGAATCCGCTATGCCGGTTTTTTTCTTTAAGTAATCATAATTAGGCTTTGTTTTTTGCAACAAGAACACCGCATCATAAAAATCACGACCTTTAGCTCTTTTGCGATTTAATAGCGCATAAATCTTCTGTGCAAGCAGAATATCAGGAGGTGTGACTGCAATTTGTGTAAAGACATCAAATTTATTAAGAATCAGTTTGTCCGGTGAATAGTAAAAATCGTGCGGTTCCGTATCAACCTGAATTAAGATTTTTTCGTTCTTTAAATCCGACATGGCGTTATCAAACAGAACCTGCGGCAATTTGATATAACAGCGAAAAGCTCTCTTCATAACGTTACGAATTTCCACATTGAAACCTTCCCTTTGAAGCCCGCGTTGGATTTCTTTGGTCAAAAGAACAAATTCGGTTTCACTTAGTTTAAAATTGTCAAAATCAATATCTTCCGAAAATCGCGTGTTTTCGTAAGCGATACGTAATGCCGTACCACCGAGAAACGAAAGTTTTGCGCAAAACCTGGAATTAAAAATGATTTCTAGAATTTTGTATTGCAGATATTCACGCAGAATGTTTCTTTTAAAACCGCGCAGGCTTTCAGGATAATATCTTTCGATCTGATTGATGCTAATCATAATTTATTGTTTTCAATAATTTGATAAATCTTTTTTCGAGCTGATTATTATTAAAGGCATTTAGATATCTTTTTAGTTTATCCCGATCCATCTGTTCTTTAAATTCTTCGCCATTAATACGCAAGCCGACAAAATCTTCTTTTGTATCAAGATGTGCTTTGAGATAAAAATAATCCAGAATTGCTTTTTCCGGCTCCGCAATTTTAAAGTTTTGACCTTTGTGGCTGATTAGTTTGTAACCGAACATTAATTGCGGTTTAACATGACGATAAATAAATTCACCAAAATCAGTTTTGAAATGATTTGTTTTGAGGGACGAACCCGACGTAATGCCGTACACTGCTTCCGGAATTAGATTGTAATATGCAAGCGCCATTTCCATTGATACATAGGAAGGTGAATAAATGTTATTGGCTATCAGGAAAAGACCAGATTCATTTATCTCAAGATCGGAAAAGATATAATGTCCTCTTCTGATCATTTTAATAAAGCCTTTTTCCTGCCATTCACTCAGGCGCCGGAGGTCAAATCC
>JAFGLS010000167.1 GCA_016927935.1 Syntrophaceae bacterium | reverse complement strand
TAGGCAAAATTATTTTGCTTGGTACATTAATTTAAAAAATGGGTATTAAGTAGCAACACTTTACCTACCTTTATACCCGAAATGACATGCTGTATAGATATCTATGAGACATTACACTACTCTTAATGTTTTGTTTCTTCCATTTTTACATTGGCAATTTTTTCTTCAAAAATTTTTCTGGCCTCATCAGCGACAGTGGAAATGGAAAAATTACTGCTTTTGTAATCCGGATTTAAAGAACCGATTAATTCCAACTGAATTTCGCTATGGTCATGAGTATTAAACAGAAAATGACCAGGCTGAAACAATTTATTTGTTCCCTTGATGAAAACAAGCTTTAGCGGTGCGTTGCAGTAACGGGCGATGGTAAAAACGCCCTTATTAAAAGGAGCAAGATTGCCGTCTCGGCTTCTGGTCCCTTCGGGAAAAACAAACAAAACGCCTCCCGTTGAAAGATGTTGCTTGATATCTTCCAAATTGCCGATCATTGCCGATCCATTCATCTTTTCGGAACCGGAGGAAATATAACCGTAATTTTTTAAAAACCAGCCGAAAATGGGCACTTTAAAAAAAGTGTTTTTTACAATCGTTTTTTGCCGCCGAAAGAGCGATACAAGCAAAATGGGATCGAGATAGGACAAATGATTGCACACAATAACGGATGAACTAATTTTCCGTATATTGTCGGGAATGTCAAATTTTGCGCGGGGAATCAGCAGACGCGTCAACGCGAAAAAAACTTTCAAATGTATGTGATTTAAATATTGCAGGGTTGCGGCACGGTTTTTCGCGAAAATATAAATGGGTATAAACGAAAATAATAAAATAAAAAGATACCCGAACATGAAATAAAACCACAAAATCAAAGTTACAGACAAATCGATTATAAAATGCAGAAAACCGGAAAGGAACATTTTAATCTCAGGGAAATTTTTTAATCATCAGGATTGTATTAACACCGCCGAAGGCGAAATTTTGTATGGCTGCTGTTTTAACCGGCTTCTGTAATACTTTTTGCACATGTTTAATAATTGTGCAACGTTCGTCAATCTCTTCCAGATTCAATGTCGGTGCGATAAATCCATCCTGCATCATATAGAGGGTCATAATTGTTTCAATAGCGCCGCAGGCAGCCATTGTGTGGCCCGTATAGCTTTTTAAACCAATGACGTAAGGATTATTCCCGAATACGG
Source organism: Syntrophaceae bacterium (assembly GCA_016927935.1). Classification (GTDB taxonomy): domain Bacteria; phylum Desulfobacterota; class Syntrophia; order Syntrophales; family Smithellaceae; genus Smithella. The sequence goes on along the minus strand of JAFGLS010000167.1, from coordinate 32,881 downwards.
TATTGATGGCCTGAGCTTCAACTATATCGCCCATCTTTGTGGCCGTGGCGTGCGCGCTGATCAGGTCAATCTCTTGAGGATTAATTTGAGCAGCTTCTACGCCGAGTTGGAGAGTATTGGTTATGCCTGTTAAATTCGGCAGAATCATGTCACCGCCGTTATTATTACAGGCAAATCCGATGACTTCTCCTAGAATATTAGCGCCGCGTTTTCTGGCAAATTCATATTCTTCCAGCATTACCGCCCCGGCGCCTTCGCCTACCACCAGCCCGTCGCGCAATTTGTCAAAAGGACGGGGGGTTCTGTGCGGCTCGGAATTGAATGCTGTGGAGCAGGCCAACAGATTGTCAAAAACAGCCACCGTGGTTGTATCATATTCATCAGCACCTCCACAGAGCATCGCGTCCTGCATGCCGAATTTGACAGATTCATAACCGTAACCTATTGACTGCGCGCTTGTCGTGCAGGCTGTACATGAAGATATCACGCGGCCGGTAATGCCGAACATTTTTGTTATGTTGACAGCTGTAGTGTGGACCATTGATTTCAGGTAATCAACCGCTCCTACTCCCTGCACCGAAGATTTATCGTCTTTTCCAAAGAAAATACGGTAAATATTCCGTTGTACCGTTGGAGAACCGTGGATAGAACCGAAAGCCACCCCCAGTCTTCCGGATGTGATGAAATCTTCGCTCAATCCCGACTGTTCCAGAACCTCCTTCGCTACCTGGCAGGCATAATGGGCGACAGGACCCATAGTTTTCCGGTGATTTCTTTTGAAATCATATTCAACAGGATAATCCACCGTTCCATAAACTTTGGAATGAATATAGCGACTAAGAAATTCTTCTTCACGCAAAGGTTTTATCCCGGAAATTCCATTGAGCAGGCTCTGGACAATCCGGTCTTTTCCGTGACCGATAGGTGTAATAGCTGAAGCAGCTGTGATGACAATTCTGCGTTCCATAATTATTTTACGCTGGTGAAAACAGGTTTCTATTTTTCGCGATTTTTTCAATATAGTCGCAAATCTGATTTATCGTGCGGATATTGATGGCCTGTTTTTTTTCTTCCTGGCTTATTTCCGTGCCTAAGAAATTTTCTATCGCCAGTAAAAGTTCAATAGCGTCTATGCTGTCAAATTCATAAGTTTTGCGCAAATCGGCATCCATATCGGGATTTTTGATTTCAAATTCCCGCTGAAAAACATTTTTAACTTCGTGTTCGATTTCCTGACGAGTCATTTTTCCTGATTTAACTTCCTGAATGGATTTTGTCGCTTTTAGCAAATATTACATTGCTTTTCAATGTAATAATGTGAGATCAGAGACTTAAACTTCTTTCAATTTCCTTATTAAATCTCTCCACACCAACAATCTGTCTTGCCGCGTTGAAGGAACCAAGCAAGCATCCCATAACTCCTGGCGCCACGGCGTTTTGCCCCGCGATGCAGAGACCAGGCACTGGAAGATTATTTAAAGAAGCAATTTTAAGTAATTGACGTGAAGAGCGCATTGCCCCGTAGCAGGCCCCTTCGGGAGCATTTACAAAATCCCTGACGGTGAGAGGAGTAAAAACATCAATTATGCTTGCATCTTTCAGATTACCAAAAATTCCCTTGGTTTTTTTCAGCAAACTGTCCGCGATATTCATTTTCTTTTCTTCATATTCATTGCCGCGTTTGCCTGTGGAAGTATTTTCCCATGGACTCCACTCGCTGTAAAGTGATTTAGTGATAATGGAAAGCAGATTAGAACTTGGCGAATTTCCGTTGCGCAACTGGTAAAAAAATCCATCTTCTATAAAGCCGTTTTCGTCTGTGGAGAGCCGGTAGATATTATGATCTATTTCAGGATGCGCCGCCGCATTTACGCTTGCATTGACCACGATAACTCCCTCGGTTTCTTTCAATCCCCGTATGCGCCTGCGGTAAGTATCACGAAGAACATTCTCATCCAGTAATTGTAGCATTATTTTCGGGTGTATGGCGGCAACCACAACATCAGACGGAAGCTTTTCTCCCGATTCCAGTATCACTTCGCCCACCTTTCCATCAATGAGCGATATTTTTTTGACACCGTTACTAAGGACGAGCATTCCTCCCAGTTCTTCAAAACGGCGCACAAAAACTTCCGTCATTTTTCGGCCGTTTTCCTTTGGTTTCCAGGAGGAAAGCAAATAGCTTACCAAAACTATGTGATGGAAAATGATAGGACAATCGTTAAGCGGCACGCCTGTAAGCTGACAGGGCATGGATAATACCGCCCTCAATCCCGGAGATACCTGAAGGCTGTTCAATAATTCTCCCACTGGTCTGTAGTAGTCAATATTTTGGAAGGGATCGCCCTGATTAAGCAAAAAAGAAGGCTCCATCATGCGCCGGGAAATATCGCGCAAATTTTTCATGATAATATTCAGAGCCGCCTCGTCCCGGCAAAAAGTGCTTCGCAGATTATCTTCCAGCGCGTCAATACCGGCATCCGGTAAATCAAAAATTAAATCATCAAAAATGTAGCGGTCGATAATTCCTTCTTGCCCCATGGAAGAAAATAAATCATCAACCGGTATTCCCAGAACCTGGAACATTTTGCCGAGAGGCTCATTATTTCCGAGAGCACCGACATAATGCACGCCGACCGAACAGTCAAATCCCGAACGGCAGTAGGAACGCATCAGCCCGCCGGGAAAAGGATTTTTTTCCACAACTGTAACCTTAAAATTAAAAAGCGCAAGAATAATCCCCGCACTCAGTCCGCCTATGCCGGAGCCGATGACAACAATATTTTTTCCTTCAGTATAATTTTTCATTCTTTTGATTTTCCTGAATTGTTTTACTTGTATTAATTCATGTCCTGTAAGTCAATAAGAATTGTAAATTAAAGGGAAAAATTCCATTGACACAATAAGAACTTCTTCTTATACTTCCTGCCATTCTGAGATATATTGTTTATCAAAAAATATCGTAGGGAGGATATCTTTTCATGAGCAAAAAAAAGATAATTGTAATTGCGGGAATCATCCTTCTTGTAATAATCACAGGATTGGCAATTAAAAAAATGGTGACGCCCGAAAAGATTAATGTCGATGAAGGTTTCGTCTTTGATAGAAGCTCCGATATAAAGCTGAAGGATATTGAAACATACTACAAGGTTATTGATTTTAAAGAAGAAAAAGAAAATGTCAAAAATTACTTCAAGGATGGCGTAATCAACCCTTATACGGTAAAATTTTTCAAGTTTCTCGATGAGATTTTTAAAGATATCGATAACGAGAAGGATCTTTTTGAAAACGTCAGCAGGTATCTTCATTCAACAATGCCTGCGGATATGGCAGACAAGCTGCTTGACTTATACAAGAAGTTTTTTTCGTATCAGATGACGGCAGGCAGAAGAATAAGTGAATGGGGGGGAATGCCCAAGAGCAAAGAAGAAGTGATAAGTTTCCTGCACATGCTTCAGGATTACCGGAGAGAAATTTTCGGCAAGGAGGTTGCGGACGCCCTCTTTGGCGCCAGTGTAAAGGCGGAAGAATATCCTCTCAGACGGGGAATTATTCTAAGCAACAAGGATATGTACGGCGCTGAAAAAGAAAAACTGATACAACAGTTAAACGAGGATATGTGGGGAGATGAAGCAGATAAAGTTGATGCATTTGCCGAACCTTACGCCAAATATAAGGATAAGCTGGCTATGTATGACAAAGATCTTTCGGAACTGGATGACGAAGGGAAAAAAGCGCAAATACGAGCGTTCAGAGAGGAATTATTTACAAAGGATCAGATACAAAGGTGGGAAAATGTTGAAAAGATTATAGCTGACAATAGACAAAAAGAGTCGGATTATAACGCCAGAGAGGGCGAAATAATGAACGATCCCGACCTTAATCAACAAGAAAAAGAAAATAGGGTTCAGGAACTGCAGAATCAGATGTATGGAGAAGAGGCTGAAGCTTTTCGAAGAAGTCTGGCAATCAAAAGAGCTTCGGAGAAATATCTTAAAAAATAAAAATATATTTCGGTTTACTTTCTTTCTCCCAGGATTTTTAATTTTGTTGTTAAAAATTGCTTACGCGTTGGAGAATTATTATATAGTTGACGAATTTTTTATTGGAACACTTGATGTTAACTATTCGGCTGGATAGTTATTTTTACAGAGATATAAAATAATGGAAAAGCTCGGCGATTACATTCTTCATGAAAAAATCCAGGACACCAGAAATTCCAATGTCTACCGTGGACATAAAGAAAACGAAACACATCCTCTAATTATCAAACAGTTGAAAACGAGGCATCCTTCACCTTCAGAAATTGCCCAGTTCAGGCAAGAATATGAACAAATCAAAGGTCTGGACATCAAAGGCATTGTCAGGACAATTGACATAATCAGCTATAATAATACATTCGCGATTGTTTTGGAGGATTTCGACGGTGTTTCCATCAAAAGCCTTCAGGAGGGAAAAAAGAAATTTGCTCTTAAATCGTTTCTGGAAATCTCGGCAAAAATCGCTGAAACGCTGGGAAGCATTCACACAAAAGGAGTTTTTCACCGGGACATCAAACCACACAATATTCTGATCAATCCATCAACCAACGACGTAAAGATAACGGATTTCGGCATATCAGCGATCCTGACGCATGAGAACAAAGAGATATACAATCCTGATTTCATAGCCGACACATTATCATATATGTCGCCTGAGCAGACGGGAATGATGAATCGTACCGTGGATTACCGGACTGACCTCTACTCCTTCGGGGTAACTCTTTACGAGATGATTACAGGATATCTGCCATTCAAATCGCAAGATCCGATGGACCTCATCCATTCACATATCGCAATCATGCCGATACCGCCGGCCAAGCTTGATCACGGCATTCCTGACGTTGTTTCAGACATCATCATAAGGATGCTGGCCAAGAACCCCGAGGAAAGATACCAGAACGCCTTCGGTCTGGAAGCTGATTTCAGACAATGCTTAAAACAGCTCGAAGAAAAGAAAAGCATAGAGCCGTTTGAACTGGGCAAAAGAGACATATCGTACAGATTTATCATCCCGCCGAAGCTTTACGGCAGGGAAAAAGAACTGGGGGATTTGCTGTCGAGCTTTGAAGCTGTCGCCAACCGTGAAAGAGGAACCTCCGTCATGGTTGTTGCGGGAGCGCCGGGTATAGGCAAATCGGCAATGGTTAATGAGATTCATAAGCCGATAGTGGCCCGGAAGGGATATTTCATTTCCGGCAAATATGAGCAGTTCAGGAGGGACAAGCCTTACAGCGCCATTATTCAGGCTTTCCAGGTACTCGTGAAACACATATTGTCGGAGAGCAAAGAGAAAATCGGCCTATGGAAGAATAATCTTTTAGATGCGCTGGGCACAAGCGGAAAGATTATAACCGATGTGATTCCCGAAGTAGAATTGATAATCGGGAAACAACCGGAGCTTCCGGAGTTGAACTCCGAGGAGTCCAAAAACAGATTCAATTTCGTCTTTGAAAAATTCATGAGAGTATTTCCGCAAAAGGAACATCCGGTCGTCCTGTTTCTGGATGATCTGCAATGGGCGGACATGGCCAGCCTTCAGCTGATGAAAAATATACTGCCCGGCGATATACAGTATCTCTTCATAATATTTTCCTACAGGGACAACGAAGTTGATGAAACGCATCCAGTGGCGGATTTTCTGAAAGAGGCACAGAAGGCTAACATAAAAATAGACAGAATCATGCTGGAACCCTTGAAAGAAAAAGATGTAAAGGATCTCACCGTTAATTTCCTGAGGTGTTCCGAGGAGAAGGGAGCCGAACTGGCCAGGCTGGTGCAAAAAAAGACAGGAGGCAATCCGTTCTTTGTCAATCAGTTCCTCCATACACTGTATAACGAAAAGATGATTGTACTGGATGGCGCGCGCGGCTGGAAATGGGACACGGAAAGCATCAACAGAATGCGCGTGACGGATAATCTGGTGGAAATGATGGCCGGAAAGATAGTGAAACTTCCGGTGAATACGAAAGAGGTCTTGAAAATATGCGCCTGCATCAGCAACAGGTTTGATTTAGAGACTCTGGCTTCCGTGCGGGATACATCGGTGGAAAAAGCGCTGGGTGATCTTACCCCGGCAATCAACGATGGACTGGTAAGTCAATTCGGGGACATGTACGTTTTTCATCATGACAGAATCCAGGAGGCGGCGTATTCGCTGGTGACTGATTCTGAAAAATCGGCGCTTCATTACCGGATTGGCAAATTGACTTTAGAGAAGGGAACCGGAGATGAGCTGCAAAACAAGCTATTCTACATAGTGGATCAGTTAAATCTCGGCGTCAAAATGGTAACAAACAGCAAGGATCGCGAAGAGCTTGCCAGACTCAACTTGGAAGCTGGGAAAAAGGCCAAGTCATCCGCCGCTTACGCGCCGGCGTTCGGATACCTGAAAAGCGGTATCGAACTTCTGGAAGACAATCCCTGGGAAAAACAGTACGATCTCACCGTAGCCCTTTATATCGAATCCACCGAAGCGGCGTATCTGATGGGTAATTACGACACGATGAACAAACTGGCTGAGATCACGCTGGAGAGGGCAAAAACGACACTGGAGAAAGTGAAGATTTTCACGGCGCGTATCAATGCCTGCATTGCCCGTGAAGATTATCGTGGAGCGATCAACGCGGCAATGCCCAGTTTGGAACTCTTCACTTCCAAGTTTGGTATCAAAATCCCCCAAAAAACCACTAAGATTCACATCGGAATCGAATTATTTCTTTTGTTAATCAATCTCTTGTGGAAAAAACCCGAGGACATTCTAAACATGCCCAAGGCGACAGATCCTGAAATACTGGCGGCGGGGAAGATTTTGGCGAGCGTGGGACATGCCGCGTTTTATGATGACCCCAATTTGCTTGCTTTAATAATCCTCAAATCAAACAGACAGGCATTCAAGTATGGACTTGCTCCTGAACATGCTTTTGGATTTACCTCTTACGGAATCGTGCGGGCGGTCCTTTTTGATTTAGATGGAGCTGTTGAATTTGGAAAACTCGGGTTCAAGCTCATGGAGAAGCTGGACGCCAAAGCCTATGAATGCAGAATAATCTTTGTATATAATGCCCTGATCAGGCATTGGAAGTATTCCATGAAAGAAAGCATAGAACCTTTTCTGGAGGGATACAGAACCGGGTTGGAAACAGGGGATCTGGGCTTTGCCACCTTCAATCTCTTTTTTACGGAAGTGCACAATATATTCAGCGGCATGGACATTTCCGAACTTTCCAGATACATGGAAAGAAACAATAAAATAATAGGCGGACTGAAACAAGGACATACGTTTACACTGCAGTCAATGACCTGGCAGTCAATTCTGAATTTGCTGGGAGAATGCGATAATCCAATTGAATTAACCGGCAGGGCGATAGACGCGGAAAAGCTTCTGCCTTCATGGGAAAAGACCAGGAACCTCGGCTCTCTTTCTGTTTACTGGTTCATAAAATTAATATTGTATTCACTATACAACGAATACCCACTGGCTCTCCAGGCTTCCGACCAATACAGAAAGTATATGGATTCCCAGCAGGGAAATTCCATAAACCGATACGCCGTTTTGCTGGACTCGGTAGCCAGGCTGATGGTTTATAAGGATGTTTCTCTGTTCAAGAAACTGAAATTCCGTGTGATGATCGGAATAAATCAACTTAAGTTTTGGATTTGGGCAAGAAGCGCTCCCATGAATTGCCTGCACATGTATCACGCAGTCCGCGCTAAATACGCATGGAGTATTCACGGGAATATTGCCAAAGCGGAAAAAATTCTCCATACGGTAGTCGCGCTTTGCCGGCAGTATGGAGACTTCGTCGTGGAGGGCATTGCCAATGAGATTATAGCGAGGACATATCGTCAGATAGGAGATGAACAAAAAGCCAAACACTTTATGAACGAGGCTTATAGATGCTATTCCAAGTGGGGAGCGACAGGGCTTCTGGACAAACTGCACAGGCTGTATCCCCATATGATTCCATCCTCCGCCAGGATTTCCCGCGATACTGCTGCCGACAGAGCCTCATCGACAAGCGACACTCTGGCAACAGCGCTTGACCTGTCCACTGTTATGCAGGTTTCCCAGGTTATCTCCAGCGAGATTATGCTGGATAAACTTCTGCAGAAGATTATGCACATCTCCATTGTCAATGCCGGCGCCCAGCGCGGCTACCTTCTTCTGGTGTCGAGCGGCGAACTGACCATAGAAGCCAGTGAAGATGTGAATACCGGTGAAAGTCAGGTGATGCAATCCGTGTCGCTAAAGGATTGCGCAGACATTTGTCAGGCTATCGTCAACTACGTATATCGCAGCGGAAAAGATATTGTTCTCGGCAATGCTTCACAGGAAGGTTCCTTTATGAACGACCCCTATATAATGGAAAAGGACTGCAAATCCATCTTATGTACTCCTATTATAAGCAAGGGCATGATATCAGGTATTCTTTACATGGAAAACAACCTGACCACCAATACGTTTACCCCGGAGCGTCTGGAGATTCTCCGTATAATTTCCGCCCAAGCTGCTATATCCATCGAAAACGCCCGGCTTTTTGAAATGGCCACTACTCTTGAAAAAATACAGGACGGTTATTTTGAGGTTGATCTGGCCGGTAATTATACCTTTGTTAATGATTCATTGTGCCAGCTTCACGGATATTCCAAGGAAGAATTGCTGGGTATGAATTACCAGCAGTGCTCAGATAAAGAGAACGCAAAAAAAGTTTTCCAGGCCTTTAATGAAGTTTACAAAACAGGAGAACCTCTCAAAGGATTTGGTTACCAGACTACAAGAAAAGACGGAACTAAAAGATACATTGAGGTATCCACATCGCTGCAAAAAGATTCAACGGGCAAACCTATAGGATTCAGAGGAATCTCACGTGACATTACCGAGCGTAAACAGATGGAGGAAAAACTTCAGCAAACACTGGAAAGTGTCAGCAAAGCGTATGACAGCACCATTCAGGTAATGGTTTCCGCTGTGGAAATAAGGGATCCCTATACAGCCCTTCATCAGGTCCGGTCCGCGGACATTGCCCGGGATATTGCCAAGGAAATGGGACTTTCGCAGGATATAATCGACGGCATCCGCATGGCCGGGGCCATTCATGACATAGGAAAATTATCCATACCCCCGGATATATGGGCAAAATCCGATAAACTTACCAATGTTGAATTTGCTTTGATTAAAGAACATTCCCGAAGCGGATACGAGATGCTGAAAAACGTCGAATCCCCCTGGCCGCTGGCAAAAATTGTTCACCAGCACCATGAACGAATGAACGGATCAGGATATCCCAGAAATTTGAAAGGAGATGAAATTTTAATGGAAGCGCGTGTTCTGGCCGTAGCCGATGTGGTGTCCGCTATGGTTTCCCATCGTCCACCCTATCGTTCGTCTCTGGGTATTGAAACGGCATTGGAAGAAATCGAAAAAAACAGGGGAATTCTTTATGACGCCACTGTCGTAGATGCCTGCCTGAGATTATTCCGTGAGAAAGGATATAAGATTACCTAAAAAGAATAAAGAAGAAATTCTCTATAAAAAGGACATTAAATGAAAAATACAGCAAAAGTTACCCGTGTCGCTCTACTTGGTTTCATTGTTGCCTTTATTATTGCATTAGTGATGATCTTGCTACTTTCCAGTTTTGCCATTACATTGCGTTTTCAGCAAAAAAGCTCGCCTGTATTATGGGTGATATTTTTTGGCGTAATTCCCGTGGTATTCTTTTTGGGCAGTTGTTTAATCGGATACTTAAGTCATCCTCATCTAAAATCCTGGCTCGGTTTTACAGTTGTTTCTCCGGGGCTTTATCCCTCTTTTCTCATGATAGCATTGACTATTGCCATACAATTCAGAAAAGATATAAGGATTCCGCTCACCACTACTTTGCTCATGTTCGGAATACCTATATACTGGTTTTTGTCATCATTGGCGGGAGTCTGGCTTGGCCGTCAAGCTAAATTACGGAGAGAAAAAACAAAAGATTCACAGCCGCAAAAAAGTGTTTTGTCATAGCCGGCTACATTTATCCCGCTTGGCCTATAGTGACCTTTAGGTTATTCGCCTCGGGGATAATTCCCAATCCCGATAAATCGAGGATTGAATAATTCGACCTACAAAATTCAGTTCACGATGTTCCTGAATTTTGAGTCTCATTACGACCATCAAATTTCAGTGCACTTTGTTTCTGAAATTTGGGTCTCATTAAACAATATCTCAGTGATCACCTCTGTAATAAATAATATTTACTCACCATTTAGGAAATACAGACTCCAGAAGACGGTTCCACGCCTGCAAATATTCCCCGTATTCATTTACGACTGCGTTATCTTTTTCAGGCTTTGTTGGTTTAAGCTCCGTCTTATCCCCTTTTAGTTCCAGATAACCAAGAGCCAATTTGAGGAAGGAAGGAATTTCCCTTGCGCCGCGTTCCCAACGGCTTATAGTCATCACATGACATGATAAAGCTCTCGCCAAACCTTTCTGACTATATCCGTTGGCCTCTCTCCATTGTTTTAATTCTTCAGGTGTCATAGTTTTTCATAAGCCAAAGACCTATGATTGTCAATGGATTTTAAGGTCTTCAAATCAATAAACACTATTTACGCCCATTGTCAGATATTTAAACCTAATATTTGGCCGTCATTTTTTTGACACAAAGTATTTTTTCGTATATTATTGCCGACAAAAATAATCCTAAAAACCTTGGCCATAATCTTTTATTCCGCGAAAGGTTTTGTGTTAAACGAAAAAATGAAAAAGAAAAGTGACGAAGCACAGATAAATAAAACCGGTACTGAAGATCGCGTCTCCCTGCGCCGGCAGAGTGACAAGATACAGCACGAGAGAGCGGAAAAATACCGCAACTTCCTTAAAAATGTTAATGATGGATGTTTTGAAATAGATCTTGCCGGCAACTTTACTTTCTTTAACGATTCATTATGCCGTGTACTCGGGTATCCCAGGGAAGAATTGATGGGAATAAATTACCGGCAGTATTCAGATGAAGAAAACGCAAAAAGGATTTTTGAAGAATGCAACAAAGTTTACAACAGAGGGGAACCCTCCGAAGGATTTCGCTGGCAGGTCAGAAGGAAAGACGGTTCTGTAAGATACATTGAAACATCCATATCCCTACAAAAAGACTCAGACGGCAAACCGACAGGATTTATCGGAGTTGTAAACGACATAACCGAACGCAAACAAATTGAAGATTCATTGCGCCTCAGTGAGGGAAAATACAGGAGTATTCTTGATAACATTCAGGACAGCTATTTTGAAGTTGACCTTTCCGGCAACTTTACCTTTTTCAACGATTCATTGTGCCGGGAGACAGGATGTTCCAGAAGGGAATTGACCGGAGCCAATTACAGGCAGTTTTCAGATAAGGAAAATTCGGACAAGGTTTTTCAGACATTTAATAAAATTTACAAAACAGAAGTGCCCAATGAAGGATTCGATTGGCTGATTATAAGAAAAGACGGCTCTAAAAGATATGTTGAAGCCTCCGCATCTCTGCGAAAAGATTTATCAGATAAACCGATTGGGTTCAGAGGAATTATCCGCGACATCACTGAACGCAAGCAGACGGAAGCATTGCTAAAACAAAGAGAAACCCAGTACCGTCTTCTGGCAGACCACATGAAAGATCAGGTCTGGACAATGACTCTGGACTTAAAAGTAAATTACATCAGTCCATCTGTGGAAAAATTACTGGGATACACACTGAATGACCTTATTCAACTCCCTTTGGATAAGCTTTTTACCCCGGCATCTTTTAAAGCGGCGATGGATTTCTTTAACGAAGAGATGCCCAAGGCTCTGGCCGCTCCTCCAACTTATGTCTTAACCCGCACAGTGCAACTCGAATTCATCTGCAAGGACGGCAAAACCGTATGGGGAGAATGCAATTTCAGTTTCATCAGAGACGAGAACGGAAAACCCTTGTCTGTTTTAGGTGAAGGAAGAAACATCACCGAACGCAAGCAGGCGGAAGAAGCCCTGAAAAAGAGTGAAGAACGTTATCGCAGCATCTTTGAGAATGCGGGCCCCATGATAATCATGAAAGATTCCCTGGAAATCTTCATGGTTAATGACCGGTTTATGGAAATGTTGGGGTATGAAAAAAATGAAATAGAAGGCAAGATGAAATTCACGGACTTTATAGTTTCGGAAGATCACGATGCCCTCATGGAAAAGTTTTCCCGTTGCCGGAAAGACAAGCCCGTGGAACACGAGTGCCGGATTGCCCACCATAACGGGGAACAGTTTGACGTCCTCATCCGCATAGGGCACATTCCCTTGGCAGGCCAATTCATCGCCTCCTTCACGGATATCACCTCCCGCAAGCAGGCCGAGGTTGCCCTGCTGGAAAGCCGGGAACACCTCCAGAGAGAAAACATTCGTCTCCGTTCGTCCATCCGGGAACGCTACCGGTTCTGTGACATCATCGGCAAGAGCCAGGTCATGCAGGAGGTTTACGAATTTATTCTCCAGGCGGCGGCGACTCAGGCCAATGTTATCATTTACGGAGAGTCAGGAACAGGAAAAGAGCTGGTAGCCAAGGCTATTCACGATACGAGCGACAGAAGCAAAAAAACCTTTGTCACTGTCAATTGCGGGGCAATTCCGGAAACACTTATGGAAAGCGAGTTTTTCGGCTACAAAAAAGGGGCATTTACGGGGGCCGCTACAGACAAGCGGGGCTATCTTGATGAAGCCGACGGAGGGACTCTGTTTCTCGACGAGGTGGGAGAAATAGGATTGAACATGCAGGTCAAGCTTCTGCGGGCCATCGCCGGAGGCGGATATGCGCCTGTGGGCAGCAGTATAACAAAAAATGCTGATGTCCGGATTATCGCGGCCACGAACCGTAACCTGTGGGAGCTGGTCAAGCAGGGAATCATGCGGGAGGACTTCTTTTACCGGATCCACATCCTTCCCATCAATCTTCCTCCTCTGCGGGAGAGGAAAGATGATCTGCCGCTTCTGGTTGACCATTTTCTCAATCTTTACGATGAAAATCACGCGCCGCTTCCCATGCACGTTTTGGAAGCACTGCTTAATTACAATTGGCCGGGAAATATACGTCAACTTCAGAATGTATTGCACCGCTATCTTACGTTGAAAAAACTGGATTTTACCGGTGTGCCGGAAACCAAGCCGGCTCGGGGATTATTGAAAGACAGGAGGGTTTCGGCCATTAAAGATTTCACCATGGATGACTTTCCTAACGGACAGGTCCAGCCGTTTCAGTATAATACTCCCATGAAAGAAGCCAACATGACTTTGGATACACTGGAAAAAGATCGTATTATGAAAGCCTTGTCTGAAAATAAATGGCATCGCCAGCGAACCGCCACGGCTCTGGGCATTGACCGAAAGACCCTTTTCCGAAAAATGCAAAAATTTGGGTTGACTCATCATTAAATTTATTAGCCTGCCCCGTATCGGGACATTCGTACCCCGCATTGAGGCAAACGTGCCCCATCAAATAAATATTTAATAATAAAAAGGATTAGTAAATAACAGGCAAAAATGGAGGAATATAGCGTCCCCAAAGAATAAAAAGAGCAAATTCGGCTCTGTTTAATATTGTGTTTTTGCTTTATATTTTAAATACTTATAGCCCTCGTGACGTACCGGTTAAAACTGGCACGCTTCATGCACTAAAACAGGACAAATGGGATTCAAATTCACTGTGGTACGTTTTTCCTCCTCGCCTGCACGTTCTAGCCCATCACTTAGATCCACATAAATCAGGTGGTTAATGGTTTAGTGTGGATTGCACATTTTCATCATCCAAACGAGAAAAATTTAAAGGAGGATTTTATGAAAAAGTTATTAGGATTAGCAATTTGCATAATAATGTTAGTGGGAACCGTTTCAGTATCCCATGCTTGGTTTTTCTTTTCGGATACCAGCTGCAAAACAAAGTATCCGATAGTTTTGGTTCATGGCGCTTTCTGGCGTGACAAGAACCTGCTTGGCATTGATTATTGGTGGTCAATTCCTAAAGCTTTAAGAGATAAAGGCGCTACAGTTTATGTAACCAATCAGGATCCGTTCAATTCCGAGGCGGCAAGGGCACAGCAGGTTGCTGATGAGCTGGCTGTTCAGTTTGCAATTAATGGCTGGTCCAAGGTAAACCTAATTGCCCATTCCATGGGTCCATTGGACAGCAGAAATGTTATTTCCAACCTGGCTATTCCCGGTGTCTGCGCAGCCGGCACGTGCAATAAGAAAGTTGCCAGTCTGACCAGCATCAGCGGAACTCATACAGGTTCGGAAGTTGCTGATTTCATCGCCTGGGCATGGTGGGATATTCCCCTACTTAAATACACTTTCATACCTGAAGCCATTGGTTTTATAGTTTCCGAGGCGATTAACCTTTTTGGTGGTATGCTAGAATTAGCTTCAGAGCAGGATTGCAAGGCATTATTGATTGACCTTATTACTCCTACTGTAACAAATGTATTCAATCCGAACACACCCAACAGAGCCGGTGTTATGTATCAGGCTTACGGTGGAAAGATTAACTACATTAACCTGCTTGTTGACCCACTCGGACAGGGTGTTTCAGCTATTTGCTACGCAGTCATGGGTATAATGGGTGTCGGTAATAATGATAGTCTTGTAACTACAGCAAGTGCACATATTCCAACTTTATGCAAGAAAGGTGAATATTGCAAGACTCCTGTTTACAAAGGTGATATAACCACTTCTATTCTGTTCCCTGGTGTCAACCATTTCTATGAAATTGACCAGTTCTTTGGTTATACTCCCGGTTTTGATGCATCTGGTTTTTATGTTAATATTGCCAAGAATTTAAAGAAGGCTGGTTATTAAAAAATTTAACGACGTACTTTTCTGTTTCCGAACTGACTTGTACGTTACTTCTAACATCAAGAGGGGCTGTTCATAAAGACAGTCCCTCTTTTTATTCCTAAAAATTTATCTGTAAATTAAATGAGATTTTTACGACTTGGCTGTCTTTTCCCTCCGTATCCGATATTAATATCAAGCTTTCCTGAGTGGAAAAACACGCGGCTGATGGCGACGCAGCCGGAAAACGAATCCATTCAGTCGCCTTTCATCAATGGGAGACCCATCATTATAAACAAAAAACAGCGGAATTTGCCGCTGATGCTTCAGCAGGCTTTCGGCAATCATTGCCGGTCCGCAACCCCATGGTCCGACAATCACTACACCATCGCAGAGCGCTTCATCCCAGTGGTGAATGACGCTTCCCACAGTAATAGGCGCTTCGCCACGCGGATGACGGTTGATGATGGGCTTCGCCTTTTTCAGCATATCCGGGACATCGGGTGTGGGCAGCCAGGGGTTATCTTCCCGGGCCACTTTGTAGAACCGCTTCCGGGCTTTTTGCATCATGAACTTAAGGTATGGATTTTTAAAAGTTCCCTGAGGAAGATTAAACAGCTCTGAAGAGCGTTCTTCGATGAGGTATTCTACCAGCACCCACAGAGGCTCCACAATAACACGCATTCCACGGGCATTGAGCCTTCGGATGATGCTGTCACTTCCGAAATCGTCGAGACGCAGATAGATGTCACCAGTAAGAAAAACCGTCCGGAAGGATCTTTCATCCAGCCAGCCCTCCCGCAAAGTTGCAAACTGTGCCGAAGCCTTACGAATAAATTGACCAAAGGCTTCGAGGCGCCGCAACTTTTCGATGATTTCAGATAGTCCTCCTTGTTTTTTGGGGATTTCCATCATCCGGATCAGTTCATCGCAGTATTCCTGATAGATTCTGTCGACTTCGCCCGGTTCACGTTCGTATGGTCTGTAAAACGCCGCAAACTGGTTTAACAAGTCCCATAGCATCGTACCGGTATAGTACCGTGCCAACAAGCCAGGAGCTTCCTTTTCTGGAGCAAGGTGACGCAGTGCGACACGATCGGAAAGACCCATCTTCCCGACAGAAATTTGATCCTTGATGGAGAAGTTGCAGTTACGACAGGCACCCCTGCCGGTGATTTCAAGCAGCACTGTTCTCTTTTCAGGAGGGTTGTCATCAAGGTATTTTCGAAACGATCCCCAGATGAGCTGGTAGGCGATACACTCCTTGCCGGAACAGTCTCTTCGCCCGGCAGCCAGCGATGCTGCAGATGTAATAACCGACGGAACCGCATCATAGCCATAGGACCGGTAGGTAGCCGCTATAATCGGTGCTATCTGGTCGCCTATTGAGAGGACCACGAACTTGGAATCCTTTTCTGACTTAAGCGACGGGCCTTTGAGCGGTTCGAACAGTTTGAGTCTTTCCGGTTCAACAGGAACCGGCCGGCCATTGTGCTGGCGGACTGTATGCAAAAACGCTTGGATTCTCGTCACAAAGCCTGCAAAACCGCCATGTCCATCACTCTCCAGTGCTGTGTGCGGGTAACCCTCCATGAGGTGCCGGAAGAAATGCTCCGTAAAGGAAGCCGGCCCGCAGCCGAACGACGACAGGAGGACAGGAAAAACATCCCCTTGTTCCCTGGCCAAGAGAGCGACGCGGAGTGCCCGGTTCGCGTCCTCCCAGACAATCCGTGGCAGCGGATGGATGTTTTTAGGAAGCGGGTAACAATCCATCGGGAGAGGAAGCACGCCATTCTGGCGAAGTAGTGCCGGAATGTTTGCGTTCACCGCACGGTCGTAGATCATGTGCAGCGAGCCGACAACGGCAACAATCGGAATCCGGTGTTCACGCCCGTAGTTCAAGGTTCGCCGCCCGATCTCCGCGAGCGCACTCTCATACTCCTGCTGAACCTGCGCCGCGCGGCGTGCCGCCTTTATTGCCTTAGTGTCATTCATGCACAGCTCACGGGCAAGCCACTTAAGGCGCCTGAGCAGTCGCTTATTTAGCAGGTCGTCTTTTAGGTTAAAAACCGGCTTGACGAATCTTATATTCCGGCCGCGTGCCTTCAGCGCGTGGTCGGCCATATCAGCCATGCCCTGTTCCATGGGACAGGTGCGGCCACCATCTCCTTCCCGGTCATACAGGTCCAGAAATTTCGGAAACACGAGTGTGCTGATGTCCGCGTCCGCCACCGCGTGGGCGACTTTGGCGGGTGCGCAGGAATCATACGAAAAGCAGCGCTCTTCACCACGAGCCAGCGATTTGCTGTCGGCACGCAAAACTTTCACGCGAAGCCCGATTTTTGATAGAAACGTCACTATCCACGGCAGGTATCCATAAAGGGCTCCCACATAGGGAACTCCCACCAATCGATCACCTGAGCCGGCTTCCCAGAAATTTTCCAGAAGCGTCATCCTCTCTTCGATCGCGTTGGGGGCATCCTTCGGGAGTTTCTGTGAACCGCCAGATGAGATTTCATATTTGGGACAAGCGCCTCCGGACAAAACCGTATGTTCCGCTCCGCCAACAGAAACAGTCGTTTTATCAATGCGGCACATGTTCTGGCATTTAGAATCGGCACACTGGAATTCTTTTCGAGACACGACCCGGGCATCGAGTGCCAGATTCAAATCGAAATTAGCGGCTTGAAGGAGTTTTTCTTCGCCCAATTCTTTTAACGCGCAAAGCCCTATCCCCCAGGCGCCCATGGCTCCTGGATTATGTGGAACGATCACCTCCCGGCCGGTAACGGCAGCAAGTGTCCAAGCAAGCGAAGGTCCGCTGGCCGGTTTACCCTGGAAGAATATCCGCTCGCCGAACGTTCGGCCTCCCATGACCCGGTTTATATAATTGTGAATGACCGAATACTGGAATCCGCCAAAGAGATTTTCGATATCAAACCCTTCGTTGAGCGCTTCGGCCGCAGCATCGGCAACAAAAACCGTGCACATCTGTCCGAGATCAGGAGGACGTGTCGCTTTTCTGGCCAGTTGAGTAAACTCCTGCACATCATGCACGCCATAGAACACGGCCTGTTCTTCAAGAAACGATCCCGTTCCGGCACTACAGGCTTTGTTCATGTCACTTTCGATTATCTGGCCGCCGGCAATCTGGATGAACTTGGCATCCTGCCCGCCGATCTCGACAATAGAGAGGCTTCTGCCATTTTTATCATCACACCGGATAGCGGCAGCAGCGTGGGCAACGATTTCATTTAAGACCACAATCTGTTGAGCAAGTGACGGGAATACCGCACGGAGAACCGTAGCGGCGGCTTCACGTCCGGAACCGGTCAAGGCAATCGCCCGGATATCAGGTTTTGTTTGCTTCAAAATCGCCTCCAGCAGCCGCGATGATGCATCTACCGGATTACCACGGGTGCGGTCATATACGTCCAGCAACTGTTTGCCGGTCTTGATAGAAGTCAGTACTGCCTTGCTGCCCGTGGATCCGAGATCAAGACCTAGAACGGTTGGTGTGGTTGACGGATCTTCATTAACTAAAGGAGATTTCTGATAGGTGACTTTTGATGCAGACAGTTCCGCCGGTTTATGAATACGGAATCTTATCTGGCGAGGAGTAATCAGCTGTTCCGGATTATCAGGCAGCTTTAATAGTTTTTCTCCACTGTGCTGTTCGGCAGCCAAAACAGCCGCGCCTAACGCTTCGAAGAGCTGCGGCTCCGAAGCCACTTGAACGTTGCTGCCAATCAACTTCTGGAAAGCCTGTGTAAAAGTGACAATCTTTGTGCCACCACCAATGAGATAGACAGGGCCGTCAATGCGTACTTTCGACAGAAGTGCCGCCACATTGCGGGCAACCGATTCGAAATAACCTCTCATGAGCTGGTCGATCGGTTTCCCCTGATTACCGAAGTGGGTCATCTCGCTCTTGGCAAAGACTGAACAACGGGCGGTAATAGGAATACTGGTGGATGCGCTCGCAGCCAGCCTGTCAGCTTCTTCTATGCCTAATCCGAAACGACCCGCAATCTTGATTATTGTCTCGCCCGTTCCGGAGGAGCATTTATCGTTTTCGATATAGTGGACATGTCCCTGCCGGTCTCGAGTGAATACGGAATATCCACGGGCACCCAAACTCACAAGATTAACCGCTCCATTAATATTGCTGCGCATCCTCAGAGCCGCAGCGAGACAGGCATCTTCCGGCAGTTCGGAAATGACCGGCGCAATCAGTTCGTTGGAATGCAAACCGGTAGCAGCCACAGCAGCGCATAAGGCAATATTTTTTTCGCGGTACCATTTTCTGAACGTATCAAGCGGGCGCCCGTTATGAATAATTATGCGGTAATCTTCCCAAAACAGTGTTCCATCACCGCTAATCCTGATTAGAACGAACTTGGCGGTTGCTTTACCCAGGTCGCATCCGGCAACCACGACATCTTTCTCTTGATTTTTTGGGGGAATTTTCCCACTATGTTGCGACCGCCGATCCGTCATTTTTCATTCCAGACAAACCCGGCTATTTCTAAATAAAACATAATGACAAGAACTTCCTTTTTGCAGACGAGGAAGTATATGAGAAATCTTTTGGTGTGTCAAGGCAAATCTGGCCGAAAAAAATTCGTGCCAAAGAAGAAAGCTGGACAACAGCTGATTCTAATTATCTTTTTAACTCGTTTAACCGCATCTTTTAAAAACGTAGTCTGAGTAACGTTTATCTTCTTTTTACTTCTTTTGTTTTTACCGGTTGAGCCTCAATAAGCTTCATCAACAGAAAATAATCAAAGGTTTCATATGCCTGTAGTTCAATGCGCTGATAAATATTCTTTGTCGCCTTGTCGTAAAGGATACGTCTTTTTAGAGAGCCTGATGACGAATAACGCTTTATTTCCGTACCTTCCATTTTATCGGCAATCACGTCAACCCAACCGCCGTCATCCTGGCGGTAGCGGCAGACCTTTGATCCATCGGGAAGATACCCTTTCTGATAGTGATGACCTTCCGACGGGAAAAAAATCAGTTTAATATCCTCAATCATGTTTTTCGCGAAATTCTCTGAATCAAAAGGAGGCAGAGCTCTCTTGATTACGACTCTCCCGGAATCTGACTCTGCTTCCAAAAGCACCATTCCTTCTGCGGTTAAAATGGCGCAGGAAACAACGCGCGTGGAAGGGTCTGCCAGATTTATGCCAATAACCGCACTTTGCGCATTGCCGTTTAAACGGGCTTCTATGGAATGTATCAGACGATATTTCTGTTTCAAAAAAGGAGAGGGGCAAGTGAGGGACTTTTCCTCGGACAAAGAAACAGGTGGATTAATCAACGGCAGTGTTTGGCAGGAGAATAGAAAAAAAGTTAATATTAAAAATATGCCTTTCATTGCGCATCCTGAAATACCGAAGAATTGATTGCTTTATTTATTTGAATATTACGGAAATTTATCTGTGTGGAGGAATTGGCGTCTTCAATAATCTTCACGGACCGGACAGTAGCCGTTTTTTTAGAAAGAGTAATCTCGATTTTTTCAATCATATCCCTCATAGTATTTTCCGCAGGAGTCAGAATTATTATTATACTTGCTCCTTCCCTGATGATTGCCTTAAATGAGGGATTTTGATCAAAACTGCCGCTCAGCCAATTAGCAACATCGTTCAGCACTATCTTCATTGCCTGCACGCCGCCTGTTTTGTCTTCCACCATTTTCCCTTCCGAATAAACGTAACGCTTGCTGCTGTTTTCATGGTTAATGACAACGCTCTTTAAAGGCTTAAAGTACTCCCAGCGAAAAGAATCAGGGGCGGCATAATACAGACGTCCTTCAGAGATAAGAGGCTGGGATAGAATCTTCATGAATTTCTTCTGGACAAAATCAGCCTGCAGAGTTTTTATTTTGGCCGATTCCCTGCGCAATTTTTCAAAATTGTTTTCCGCTGCATGAATCAGCGGGCTGAAAATATAAAAAATGCCTGTTAGTGTGCAAACAAAAACATATAAATTGCGATAATTTTTTTTTAACATATTCCGCCATTGATGCCGATTACCTGTCCGGTAATATAAGAAGCGTCATCTGAACACAAAAAACGAATAACACCGGCCACTTCTTCCGGCTTGCCCAGACGCGCCATGGGAATCATTTTTTTTATTTCAGCCACCGGCGCATCCTTAATCATATCCGTTTCAATCAAACCCGGAGCAACCACATTGACACGGATGCCGAAGCGCGCCACTTCCGTGGCCAGCGAGCGGGAAGCGGCAATTATTCCTGCCTTCGCCGCCGAGTAATTGGATTGCCCTCTATTGGGCAGCAGCGCCGAAAGTGAAGAAACCGAAACAACAGAGCCGCATTTACGCCTGACCATTTCCCTCAAAACAGGCTTCGTGACGTTATAAAAACCTTTCAGACTTGTGTTGACAACGCTGTCCCACTCTTCTTCACCCAGCAGTATAAAAAGACCGTCAGCGGTTATTCCGGCGTTATTAACGAGCACCTGAATATTTTTATGACGTTCTATAATCGCCTTGACAGCTTCCTTGGTCTGTGCGTTATCGGCAACATCAAACTGAGAAATCTCTCCGTCTCCGCCGGCAGACTGAACAAGGCTCAATGTTTCCATCGCCGCTTTTTCATTGGTTTTAAAGTTGATGATTACAAAATACCCGGCTTTGGCCAGCTCCACGGCCGTGGCGCGACCGATGCCCCGGCTCGCGCCTGTGACTATCGCTGTTCTTTCATCATTCATATTTTGCCTCACTCCTTATTATTGTTAACTGTCTTCATTCAGCCGCATGGCCTGAAGGGTCGCTGTTGCCAGAACTTTATCACCGGTTTTAACCGTTCCCTCCACTACGCCGTATTTATCAAAAGAATACCTGCTTTCCAGCATGATGATTAGATTTGTGTTAACAGGTATTCTCTCAATATAAAATTCGGCGTTCTTGATGCCGACAAGCCATCCTTTAACCGCGGATAGACCCTTCTTTTTTCTCTTATACCCTTCATAAACGGCGGCAGTCTGAGCAATAGCTTCGATTAAAACCAGTGAATTAACCTTTTCCTTTTCATAAAGAGGCCATTGAGGATTTACAATCGCTGTACTGACAGCGGAATTTTCCTGTATATCAAGAACTCCGCTGATAATTTTTATTTTCTTTCTGTGCGGTATTAAACTGTCAATATCAATGTTGAGCATAAGCAATTTCTTTGATAGTTTAATTTAAAGTAATGAAAAAACCACGTGGAAGTCAACAAGAATTGTGAATCATTTTTATAATAAGTGATTTTTTTTCTTTTTTACGGTAGATATTAAGAAAACTGTTTTCTGAAATATGTGAATATGACTGGCGTAAAAAAAGATTCCTTTATCAATTTATATGAGAAAATTCTGGTACTGCCCAAAAACGTTTGCCGGAAAGAATTCACCTTTTCCGGATACAGTTACGGCAATGTTTTGGAACTGGCCGCCGGCCTGAAAAAAACGTTGGCCAAGCGCAGCGGGGAAAAAATTCTTTGCCTCTGCACCACGAACAAGGCGGTTACAGCCGCCTGCGTTCTGGCGTCTCTTGCCGGCTTCTGCAGATTGATTTTGCCCTATTCCTTTTCGTCCCATGCCCTGTCGGAGATGTATGATGCTACAGGCTTTAATCTGGCCATAGCGGATCACCCCGAAGAAATGCCTCCTGGGGTTGAAATAATCACGCCGCTTCCCGATGAGCCGGGGAATATCAAGCCTAAAATAATGCGCGATCCGGATAAACCTTTTTTGTGTCTTTTTACCGGCGGCTCAACCGGCAAGCCGAAAGTCTGGTCAAAATCACCGCGCAACTTATTGGCGGAAGCTTTTTATCTGAAGGAAACGTTCGCCCTGTCGGAGAAAGACCTTTTTGTTGCCACCGTGCCGCCCTACCATATTTACGGCTTGCTCTTTTCCGTTTTAGTTCCCTTTGTCGCCCACGCCAGGGTATTGCCCGATATTTACACCTTTCCGCAGGAAATAATTTCCGCCATAAACAAGCATAAAGCCTCTGTATTAATAAGCATTCCCATTCATTATCGTGCTTTGAAAGTTGATAATTTGTCAGTCCCTTCGCTCAAAATAGCATTTTCCTCCGCCGGCGCGTTGGACCGTTCCGATGGTCTGCATTTCTATAAAAAAACAGGAGTGGGAATAACGGAAATATACGGCTCGACGGAAACCGGAGGTATTGCTTCACGCAATATCAGCGAACAAACAGAAAGCTGGAAAGCATTCGACATCGTATCATGGAAATTGACGGGTAGCAGGTTATCAGTAAAATCGGATTTCACGTCACCGGAAATGGAGCGGGACATGGAAGGGTTTTGCCTTACCGGCGATGAGGTTCGCCGGGAGAAGGAAAACCGTTTTGTCCTGCTGGGCAGAGCTGACGGCATTGTCAAGGTTGCCGGAAAAAGAGTTGATTTGCTGGATATTCAGAACAAAATAAAAAAACTTCCCACTGTCAGCGATGCTTATGTTTTGGCTCTGCCTTCAGATAAAGGTAGAGAAAGCGTTGTCGCGGCTGTTGTCGCCTGTGGTCTGACGGAAACCCATTTGAAAAAACTGTTGATGGATATATTGGAACCCTATGCTGTTCCACGCCTTGTTAAAATTGTTTCCTCCATAGCCAGAACACCGGCCGGAAAAATTGATCGCAGCCGGATTGAAAAAATTTTCCTCACCGTAAAGAAGTCACGGGTACTATAGTACCCTCCGCTATGCGGGATTGTTCCACTTGCGCTTCGAACTTCGTCCCGACTTGTCGGGACTCGTTCTTAGCGAGTGTCATTACCTCCGCTATGCGGGGTAATTCGACCTACAAGTTTCAGTACACCTATAGTGACCCCATGGTGCCCTTTAGGGTATTTAGGTTGTTTGTTTCTGTAACTTGGGTCTCATTAAAACTTGAGTCTCACAATAATGTTCAGGTCATCTTTCTCAAAAATATGCCTCCTTCAGTTATATAAGTATTGTAAATTATTCAGATTTATTTTTATTGGGAATATTGTCATTTCCTGATTATTATGATACGGACTTGTTTAAAAAAATTATACAGATTAATCGGAATTTAAATATTTAATCGCTGATTGGTATTAGACAAATCATGAACATGAAACTTAATCCACTTACTCTGAAATTTACCGGCGAATCGTCGAATTTTGAAGAGCCCTTTTTGAAAGATTATTATAGGAGCTCTCTTCTCCACATTCGTGTGTTGATGATTCTGGGAGCCCTTTTGTACGCATCTTTCGGCATTCTGGATATGGTAGTCATGCCGGAAAAAAAATTTATCATGTGGTTCATCCGCTTCATCGTCGTTGGTCCGGGACTCGTAACTGTACTGTTGCTATCTTTTTCCAGCACGTTTGAAAAACATATGCAGCGTATCCTGGTGATTGCTTACATTACTGCAGGCACAGGAATTATCTGCATGATAGCCATTGCTCCACCGCCGGTAAGTTATTCCTATTATGCCGGCCTGATGCTTGTTTTTATATGGGGCTATTCGCTCATACGCCTCTTTTTTATCTGGGCCTGTCTGGCCGGATGGGTGCTGGTAATACTGTATGAAATCACTGCTATCCTGATAAATCCGACACCCGACTCGGTTTTTATCAGCAACTTTTTTTTCTTTATCAGCGCTAACTTTATGGGAATGATGGCCTGTTACGCCATTGAATACTACTCCCGGCGTGATTTTTTTATGAAGCAACAGCTGGAAATGGAGAGGGAAAATGTCATCAAGGCAAATGAGGAGTTGAAGGAAAGTGAAGAACGATACCGAGAATTGAGTATTATTGATTCCCTGACCCAGCTTTACAATTCCAGATGTTTTTACAATCAGCTTAAGATGGAATTAGATAGGCTTGAACGTCGTGAATATCCATTATCTCTCATGCTTCTCGATCTCGACAATTTCAAGAAATTCAACGATACCTACGGCCATATCGAGGGAGACCATGCTTTGGTGAAGCTCGGTCAGATTATAAAAAGATGCCTGAGGAAGGAAGCTTCCGCTTATCGTTATGGCGGTGAGGAATTTACAATTATTCTGCCCATGACCACAAAAGAGGAGGGCGTGATTATCGCGGAGAGAATCAGAGAAGAAGTTAAAAAAGAAAAGTTTTCTCCGGCAATGTATGAATATGTCAACCTGACAGTCAGCATAGGAATTGCGCAGCATAGAAAAAATGAAGCTTTGAAGGAATTTGTCAGCAGGGTTGACCATCTTATGTATCAGAGCAAAAAAGATGGAAAAGACAGAATTACTTCCGGTTAATCGCTTTCAGAGAAAGCTAAAATATTTAAGTTTAGGCGTTGCCGCTTCTTTTCATCGTTGAGCCATCATAAAAACCAACATCATTTCTAAATAAAATATGATATAAAAGCGGCGGTGAAATTTGAATTACAGTTACCTTGTAAACTGAAATTTATTAGAGGATAATTTGTGAGATCGGAGATTGAATACTTAAAAGAGTTAGCTCAGAAGGGCGGCCCCTCGGAAAGTGATTACGAAGAACTGGGTGAGTTATACAAGTCTGTAAATTCGAAGCGCAGAAAAGGAATCATGAAGGACAGTGATATCCTCAACATATGGCAGGCACTGCCTGACGTTTATTGTACCACTGATACAATGCAGGGATACGTGCTTCTCAAGCCTCATGGATACACCGGTGATTACGTCATAATTGAAAGGATTTACTCGGGTTGGTTGTCTCCCCAACCGCATCTGCTCAACTGGGATCGTTTTTTTCACGCTCAGGAAGCTCCCCGTGCGCTTATAAACCGGAAAAAATATTTTCTTGATATATTGCGTTCTCTCAAAGCTAAAGAGAAAAAATGTGACGTTCTGAATGTGGGATGCGGCCCGACTCAGGATGTTGTGGAGTTTTTATCAGAAGGAAAATGTCAGGTGTTTTTTGACTGTGTGGATTACGACAAAGATGCCATCGAGTATTCACTCAACAAAGTCAAGGAAAAAGGATTGCTAAGTAATATAGAATTCCATCCTCAAAACGCATTAAAGTTCAAGCCGTCCAAACAATTTGATTTAATCTGGTCAGCGGGGCTCTTCGACTATCTGGACGATAAAACTTTCCAGTGGCTGCTAACGAAGCATCTTTCTTTTACAAAGGCCGGCGGAGAGCTGATTATCGGAAATTTTTCCACGAATAATCCCACGCGGGATTACATGGAATGCGGCAACTGGTTTCTTTATCATCGTTCACCAGATGATTTGATTAAAATAGCCGGGGAATGCGGTATTCCCCGCGAGAAAATTTCCGTAAAATCAGAACCGCTGGGCGTAAATCTATTTCTTCACATTTCCTGGTAAAACAGGTCTTACGTTTACTTTAGAAACAAATTATCTCTTTCTGCTATATCTGCCCATTAATTCAGCTTCCGCCAAAATGTGACCTTTCATTGCGTTGAGCAGTTCATCTTTGGTCAAGCCGGGTTTCTTATTCAACATTGTATCAAGAGCGTACAATTTAAAATAGTAGCGATGAGTTCCACCGGGAGGACAGGGACCGTCATAGCCCCAGTTTCCGGAAGTATTTTTTCCGTTTTTCCCCAGTCCCGCGACTTCTTCATCACGTGAAACTTTCTCCGGCAGGGAATTGACACTTGCCGGAATATCAAAAATAATCCAGTGTACCCATAAGCCCACGGGTGCATCAGGGTCATCGCAGATAAGCGCGAAGCTTTTTGCTTTTTCCGGAGCTTGGCTCCAGGAAAGCGGCGGTGAAATATTCTGGCCGTCGCAGGTGTATTTTGACGGAATCATGTCTTCATGATTAAATGATGCGCTTTTTATCTCCATAATTTTGCCTCCTTTTTCCTTGATGTTAAATTGATTTTCCGCACCGACAGGCAAAAAAGCGCCCCCGGCTATTAAAAAATACTCAGAAAAAAACAATTAAAATATTTTTTCATTGTTACCAAGTCCGGAAATCTTAAGCTGACTTTATATTTGCGAGTTTAACCGGATATTATATTGCTGTCAATAGCTCTTATGAGATTTGTTGACACATATTCTTCCTATGGTATCATTAAAAAAGCTCGTTTTTTACGGCGGCTGATTGCCCGCAAAGTTAGGAAATAACATGTTCTGCCCGAAATGTAAAAGCGAATACAGGGAAGGTTTTTACAAGTGCTCTGACTGCGGCACCGATCTGGTTTATCATTTATCACCGGAAGTGTCTGATAATTCCGTCAGCGAAGAATTCGTGGAAGTCTTTTCTACTTATCAGCAAGGTGACATAGCCTTTATAAAATCCGTCTTTGAGGGAGAAGGCATCACCTATTTTTTCCAAGGAGAAAGCTCCATTATGCTTATCGCAGCAGGAGCGTATGCCCGCCTTTTGGTTAAAGCCGACGAAGCAGACAAGGCAAGAAATATTTTGCGGGATCTGGGATTCCTGAAAACATATTAATAAAGGAGACTATATGGACACACGACGAAACTTTATCAAAAAAAGTGCCATCATAGGAGCAGCTTTGTGCTTCCCTGTTGCTCTGACACGGGAATGTCTTGCAACTTACCCTGTCTTAAAAACAGGTGAACCGAAAAAAGTCTTGATTTTATGGTACAGCCAGACAGGCCATACACGTAGATACGCCCGTCTTATAAGATGCATTCTCAAAGAGAAAAATCTCACGGTAGATGAACGTGAATTTCAGGAAGCAGATAAGAAAATTCTGCCGGATTACGATTTTATAATTATCGGCACACCGGTATTTTATTATGATACCCCTTCCAATGTCAGCGACTGGCTGGAGACAATTCCATCCATCAAAGGAATAGCTGTTGCATCGTTCGTTTCCTTCGGCGGTCCGGAAGGCAATCAGCATAATGCCTCTTGTCATATCCTGAAACTTCTGGCTAAAAAAGGCGGTGTTCCCGTCGGGAGAGACGCTTTCAGAAATATTCCCACTTATCCCACGCCCAGATGGGACAGCGATAATCAGATTTCCGGACAGCATCTGCCGAATGCAGCAACATTTGACCAGGTGCGCCGCTTTACCAACGATACGCTGGAAAGAATTTCACGGGGAGAAACGATTTCCATCAGCTATGAAATAGAAATGAGAGAAATTTTGCGGGCTCTGCCGCTGGTTTGGATGAACAAAAAGGCAATAAACAAACATACCGTGGACGCCACCAAATGTATCAGATGCGGTACCTGCGTCAGGAAATGTCCGACCAAGGCAATCAATCCCTTTCAGCAGGTTGTTGATAGAAATAAGTGTCTGGCCTGTTTCGGCTGTCTGAATAATTGTCCTGCGGGCGCTGTGGTGATGGAATACAGTGGCGAACGTCTATATGGCTTCTTTGAGTATTTAAAAAGAAACAATATTACTATTATGGAGCCGGAAGAATTCAAAACGTGCAGTTGAAATTAAGTACAATATTTGATCTTCAAAAAGGGGGAAATACTTATGAAGCAATTTGTTTTAACTCCGGCAGCGGGTAAACGTTTAATTGGAAAAGCTATAGCTAAGCATGCCGCAGTTACAAAAGCGTTGAAAAATGGAACTGTTGTTATAGTCGCCGGAACGACCAATGGCTACGTGGCTCAGGAAATTCTGAAAAAGATTAGTCAGGTAAAAACATTTCAACGGGATCATTTTTATCGTGGAATCATTCTTCCTCCACATCGTCCGAAAACATCCACAGGAAGAAGCTATGATGAAAGCAAATTTCCCGGTGACGTGGTCATCACAAATGGCGAGCTCCAAAAAGGTAAAACCATATTTGATGTAGTTGACGATTTGCGCGAAGGAGATGTCATCCTTAAGGGGGCCAATGCAGTTGATTTGATACATAGAAAAGCGGCTATTCTGATTGCCGCTCCCAAAGCTGGAACCATCGGCGCCGCTTTGCCGGCTGTGCTTGGCAGACGCGTGCAATTGATTGTACCGATCGGCCTGGAAAAGCGCGTTCACGAAAATCTGGACGAACTGGCAGCCAAAATGAATGCTCCAGATGCTCAGGGTCCACGTCTTTTGCCTGTACCGGGAGAAATTTTTACCGAGCTGGACGCGATTGCCCTTCTCTCCGGCGCTTCAGCATCTCTAGTCGCCGCAGGCGGTGTAAGCGGCGCGGAAGGAAGCATCTGGCTGATTGTCAACGGCAAACCTGCCCAGGAAAAGGCAGCAGAAGCTCTTATTAAATCCGTAGTCAACGAACCGGCATTTAATTTTTGAAAGAAGCCGGAGATAACGTTAATCATTCAATAAGAAACTGTATAACCATGAGAACAAATGTCATTGTCTATCCTCCGTTGGCGGAGGTGTCCCGATGCAAAATCGGGACGGAGGTGGATAAAAGATTTACAGACGATAATTAATTGAAAAATTACAACGAAATATATATTTCCACCCCCTTAATCCCCCGCCAGCGGGGGAAAAACAAAAGACATGATTATGGAAGATAAATAATAAGGATTTGTTAATGCATGAATGATAATCAAATAAATACCATCATTAAAATCTTGAAAAAAGAACTGGCCGTGGGCAACATGCCGATTGTCTCGCATCTGGCAGAAAATCAGCATGACCCTTTTGTCATTTTAATTTCCACCCTTCTTAGCCTGCGGACAAAAGACGAGGTTACGGCTGTGGCAACGGAAAAACTTTTCGAACTCGCTTCCACGCCGGAAGAAATGTTGAAAGTTCCTTTAGATAAAATAGCAAAGACTATTTATCCGGTGGGTTTTTACCGCGTCAAAGCGCAAAACATTCATCATACATGCAAGGAACTAATCAAACGTTTTTCTTCAAAAGTTCCTGACAACTTAGACGACTTGTTGAGTATCAAAGGCGTCGGTCGAAAAACCGCCAATCTCGTTGTCTCGCTTGCCTACGGCAAAGACGCCATTTGCGTTGATACCCATGTACACAGGATTTCCAATCGCCTCGGCTATGTTAATACAAAAACTCCTGAAGAAACTGAATTCGCTCTCAGAAAAAAACTGCCGCGCAGACATTGGATTATTTATAACACCATCATGGTTGCCTTCGGCCAAAAAACCTGCAAGCCGGTATCTCCTCTTTGCAGCCAATGTCCGATAAATAAATATTGCGAACGAATCGGTGTTACCTTGAGCCGATAACTTATCCTAAAGAGAATGTCAGAAAATTTTCAAATTTATACACTCTTTAAAACAGTATTTGTTAACTTCTGTTTTGCTTGCGTTGAACAAATTTCTTATAAATAACAAACTTCGCTTTTTCCGATAATAAAGACAAAAAGCCCAGTAGTAAAAGTTTATTAAGTTTGATTTTTAAGGACATTCTCTCTTTTCTTTTACTAACAGATAGTATAGGTTGATAACAAATAATCGTGAAAACCAAGTTGGTGTATTAATTGTTAGTCTAAAAAATTTAAATTGTTGAATTATGCTATTTAAAGTATCAAAAGAAAAGATCTTTTACTCAAAAACGCCTGAAAAATCAATTGAGTATACAGAAAAACTCGACAAAGAATATTCAAAATATGCAAAAGCATATGATATAGCTGTAAAACTGCTTCCTGTCTGGAAAACTTGGATAAAGGCAGTTATTCCATACATTGAAGGTAATCGTGTTTTAGAAGCTTCATTTGGGACGGGATATTTATTGTTACAATATGCCAATGATTACGAAACTTATGGCATCGACTTCAACAATAATATGATCGAAGTGGCGAAGAAAAATTTATCCCGGAAAGGTGTCACAGCATCGCTTCAGTGGGCAAATGTTGAAAAACTTCCTTTTCCGAATAGCTATTTTGATACTATTGTTAATACAATGGCATTTTCAGGTTACCCAAGTGGAAATCGGGCGATGGCAGAATTTTATCGAGTATTGAAAGAAAATGGGAGATTACTAATTGTTGATTTTGATTATCCTTCAAATAGAAATATATTTGGTTTTTGGCTTACAAAACTCATGGAATCGTCTGGTGATACAATACGAGATATCTCGAAAATACTTAAAAATTTTTATTTTGAATACACTGAAGAAGAAATTGGGGGTTTTGGAAGTGTTCATTTATATATTGCAAAAAAACTAATAAAAGAATCCTCCAGACATTAGACCACTCGTTCCCTGGAAATTTGTCGTTTTGTGAATTACTTAGCTCCAGTTAGATTGCTGACGCAGGTTTGCGGGTGGTGACCATTGGCGTTAAGCATAGACCAAGATAGATAATTTTAGAGGAAAACAAATTAATCATGAACGTTCAGTTTGGCCGGATTTGCTTTATTCGAGGTGATAACGGCGGGAAATATCCCTTCAATCACTCCGTATATATGGAAGGCGAAGATACTAGAGTAATCATTGATCCTTCCTGCAGTCCGCAAAAACTTTCTGATTTGAAACTCAAAGAAAGCGTTGATCAGGTATGGTTGTCGCATTGGCACGAAGATCACATGGGATTTTTAAATCTTTTTGACAACAGTGTTTTGCGAATCTCGGAGAAAGATTTTCCGCCTCTGACAGATATTGATATTTTTCTGGACTGGTACGGAATTAAGGAAGAATACCTCCGTGGGCTCTGGAAAAGTATTATATTGAATAGCTTTAATTATCATCCGCAACGAGAAGCTTTATTTCTTAATGATGATGAAAAGATTGATTTAGGTTCACTCAAGGTTCAGGTGATTGCCACACCCGGACATACGCCTGGGCATCTTTCCTTTTTCTTCCCTGACGAAGAAATTCTTTTTCTGGGCGATTACGATTTGACCTCGTTCGGTCCCTGGTATGGTGATGTCTATTCCAGCATCGAACAAACCATAGAATCAATTCACAAGCTAAAAACAATTCCTGCCAGTAGATGGATTGCTTCGCACAACACCGGACTTTTCGAAAAAAACCCCGGGAAACTATGGGACGATTACGAAAACATCATTTATCAACGCGAAGAAAAAATCCTGAATTTTCTAAAAGAACCAAAAACGCTGCAGGAAATTCTATCCGCATGGCTGATCTATGGAAGGCCAAGGGAACCCAGAGAATTTTTTGAGTTCAACGAACGCGCACTGGTTAACAAACATATTGAATATTTAGAAAAACGGAGGAAAGTAAAACTGGATAAAGACAGGTATGTCAAAATTTAATGAGACCCAAATTTCAGAAACAAAGTGCACTGAAATTTGATGGTCGAATTATCCCCGAGGCGAAGCCGAGCGGGATATATGTGGGGCTAATTCCCCGCCCCTTGGGGCGCAGTTATAGGAAATTTAAGTTTCCTAAATAATTAAGTAAACCCCGTTAGAAAGTTTTCTACTTTCCCAATGGTAGGCTCATACGGAGCATTAAACGCTTTATTCGATGAAAAAAATCATCTCTGCTCAGAAGCAGGGCTTTCTAAAAGGGTAAAGAAAAAAGTTGACTAGCCTTTGGTGTTTTGGTATTGTCCAGCCGCTCAAAAGGCGAATTTTTTAAAAAGAGATTTTTATGTATACATTATTGATTTTTCTGCACATTTTAGTTTGTTTTGTTTTGATTCTGGTAGTTCTTTTACAGGCAGGCAAGGGCGCCAATATGGGCGCCGCGTTCGGCGGTTCCAGTCAGACGGTTTTCGGTTCCTCCGGCGCGGGAACGTTTCTGGGAAAAATGACTGCGGCAGTCGCTGTAATTTTTATGCTAACATCCCTGATGCTCACCTATATGGCAACCCACAGAAGTTCTTCTTCTTTAATGGAGCAAAAGCCGCCTGTTTCAGACCAAACAGTTCCCGTGCAAAGTTCGGATGCAGCTAAAGTGCCGGCTCCTGTGCCAAGCCCGGATGCAGCTAAAGTGCCGGCAGAACCTTCCGCACCGGTAAATAAATAAATTTTTATACATTGACAATCAGGCGGCCGGATACAAAATGTTAAACTTTTAAAGAGGCTGCCTGCGGAGAATATTGCAAATTGTTATGATGCCGAAGTGGTGGAATTGGTAGACACGCCATCTTGAGGGGGTGGTGGGACCTCCCGTGCTGGTTCAAGTCCAGTCTTCGGCACCAT
>JAFGLS010000166.1 GCA_016927935.1 Syntrophaceae bacterium | reverse complement strand
TTTCTGGACAGAGATCTGCTTTATGCCCGGCAGACAGATTTTCGCCTGACGCAATCCATCTTCGCGCCACTGCAGGACGCGCTGGACCGCGCCGGGCTCAAACCGGAAGATATAGATTTTTGTATGATGGCGGGCGGCAGTTCATTAATACCCCAGGTGCGCGAAGCGCTGAAAGATTACTTCAGTAAGAGCGCAATCGGATATTTTAAAGATCCAATGCGTATGCAGGTTGCCGTGGCGCGTGGCGCGGCCTGGAACAGCCTTTACAAGGCGATAACAGGTAAAAACTTAATCCGTCCTGTGTTGCATGAAGGCTTGTCTCTGGTCACACAGGGAGATGTTTTGTATTCGCTGATACCGGCACAGTCATCCCTGCCATATCCCGGTAATGGTGATTGGGCGCGGGTGGAACTGGAGGTTCCTCCGCAGAAAAGCACCTTTATAGACAGCCTGCTTTTCAAAGTTGTGGGCACTAAAGACAGACACACGATATTTAATGAAATCTGGGATATCCCCGGTTCTGTCGCGGCGGGAGAGGAACTTGTCATGGAATACCGGATAACCGCAGGTAAAGAATTTCAGTGCCAGGCGTATTTAAAAGAAGACCCGGATGTTGTTTTTGAACACACCGTGGAAAACCCGCTGGTCAATGTTGTTAATCCCGGCAGTATCCGTTTGTTGATTGAAGAGAAGGAAGAAGAGTTAAAGAAAATAGACGGCGGATCGGAAAAAAACAGGGATGATTATATTCAGCTTGCCCATTGGTATGCCGAGCTTAACCAGAAAGAAAGAGCGCTTAACTGGCTGAAAACAGCATTGCATAAATTGGGGCATTCCGACGGAGCCATTCTTAACCTTCAGGGTAACTATTATGGAGAGTTGGGTGATCACGCGCGGGAAGAAAAGTTTTTACGGGAAGCGGACAAGGCCGCGCCTTATTGGGGCGGCCCGTTGTTTAATCTTGCGCTTAGCTTTTATAATCGGGGTAAATATAAGGACGCAATGGATGCCCTGGAGCGGGCAATGAAAAAAGACGATACAAAAGGCCCATACCTGACACTTAAAGCAATGTGTGTGGAGCGCGGCGATGCCGGAGGCGACCAGAAAGCTTTATATAACCAGGCGATCAAGGCCTTTGGCCCCATTGCCGGTTTGACTGATTGGGAACTGGGTTGGTATTTAACTGCGGTGCAAAAGGTAAAAGACACTAAAGCAGTTAAAGAAGCAGAAAAAGAAAAAGCAAAACGCCAGAAAAAAGACGCTTCAGATAGAGATGAGGAAGTTTGCTTGCCCAAAATAAAAGGCGGTGCCCTCATGCGGATTTTTGGCTGATAGCCTTAGTCTTAAGTCTATGTTCTTTGTCATTGCGAATCGTGTGCATGCAGGGTGAAGCGTAAGCCCAGCAGGGAACCCCAGCGAATGCAGGGAATGCAGGGCAATCGCATGCTTTTACCTTTTCACATTTCACTTTTTACTTTATTATCGTTGACACATCAAAAACCGAGGGGTATACTTCAAAACCGTGATTAAAAGCTCCAACCTAATCCTATTTCTCGATTAAGAGAATTGCCCCTAAGATCCACTGTGATTTACGGAATGTATGGTGTTGAACGTATAAAACGTGGACTTCATGAATCTCTTTTAAATATAAATCGTGCAGTGGAAAATTTGCAAATTCTTTACTCCAACACACCTGTTCATTCTAAATGTTATATATGGAAATTTGAAAACAGAATCGTTCACGCTTTAGTTGGTTCCGCTAACTTTTCAACCAACGGTTTGACAACACCTTATCGTGAAGTATTGGCGGAAACCACACATGACACATTTGATCCGTTGAATGTTTATATCACAAATATTATTGCGAACTCAATAAATTGCATTGATGCTGAAGTAAGGGCAGAAAGACAAAGACTTCCAGGACTGGAGGCAAGGGAAACAGAATACTGTAGGATGACACTGCTCGATCCTCGTAGAAATGAAGTTCCGAATTATAGTGGTCTTAACTGGGGTCAGGGACATGAACGAGGACACCATACAAGACCAAATGATGCTTGTATTCCAATTCGGGCTGAATATATTCAACAATACCCTGAGCTATTTCCCCCTAAACAAACTGTTCCGCGCAAATATAATGGAAGAGGTCGTGCGCAACGACACAATGACAGTATTGAAATTATTTGGGATGATGGCACAAATATGGAAGGATTATTGGAAGGAACTTATGATATTGAAGGTGTTATATATCCCAAACAGGTCAGTTCATTTCCTGAAAAAAGTATTTTGGGGTCATATGTCCGTAACAGAATAGGCGTTCCAGATGGCGCCAGGATTACTCGTCGTGATCTTGAAAGATATGGCCGGACACATGTTGATGTTTCCATTCAGAGTGAAGGGGTCTATTATTTCGATTTCTCAGTATGAATACGAGTATTAGGCTAAAAATTAATAGCAAAAAAGTGGCCGATTCTATTTAATTATTATCTGGTGGTCAGTCCTTGAAAATATTAGTTTCAAGACAATCGTCGAATTAAAGCGCCTGAGCATTGCGTAAATGCTCAGGCGCCGGAAGTGCCCATCAGGACGATCAAGGGGGATCGCCCCGTGCTGGCCTCACGGCTTTAGCACACTTCCAAAATAATTAAATCATATTTTGATGGTTAAAAAAAGAGGTTTGAAAATAGTCGAAAAAAGTGACGGTTCTATTTGTTTTTAATATCAATAATAAGCTGATTGATTCCGCTGGGGAGGTTATCATGGAATTAACAGCCGCAATTAAAGCAAGCACCAATTCTTTAATTAAAATTTTGATAAAGGAATGATTCTATGAAGCAGCTCGGCATGAAACCATACCAGCCATACAAGAAAATGGGGCAATCCTGTAGTTTGAGGGAAATAAAAGACAAAAAAGTTATCTGGCCCATGATAGATTATACCTCACCGGATAATCCGGATTTCAAATTCAGGGTCATCACCCGAAAAGACACTGACGCGGTTGCC
>JAFGLS010000165.1 GCA_016927935.1 Syntrophaceae bacterium | reverse complement strand
TGTTGCCGGCACCGGTAGTGTTGTTATTACCTGCCACATACCCCATGAAGTTGTTGTGGTAACCGGTCGTGGTGACGTAGCCGGCTCTATACCCTATAAAATTGTTGCCGTAACCCGTGCTGTTGCCTACACCGGTCTGAGACCCGAAGAAGGTGTTGTATTGACCGGTGGTGTTCAAAGAACCGGCATTATACCCGATGAAGGTGTTGTTGCTGGCGGTATTCACAACGCCGGCGTTAGCCCCAAGAAAGGTGTTGTAATTACCAGTAGAGTTGTACTGGCCGGCGTACATTCCAAAGAAGCTATTACTACTCCCACTGGTGTTATAATCACCGCTCATAAAACCAATGAAGGTGTTTGAGGAACCGCTAGTATTATCACTACCTGCTAAATACCCAAGAAATGTGTTGTAACTACCGGAGTTGGTGCCTGCACTAGCACCAGCACCAGCACCATATCCAATAAAAGTGTTGTAGTCCCCGACATTATTATTTCCGGCATTAAAACCGATAAAAAGGATGTAATCACCTTCGTTATCATAGCCAGCTGACTGTCCTATAATAGTATTTAAATAACCTGAATTGTTATATCCGGCTTCATATCCGATGACTGTATTACTACTACAAGTGCTATTTTTTCCAGCATTAAAACCTAAAAATGTATTATAACTAGATGTATTTGAATGACCAGCACTATATCCAATGAAAGTGTTGCGATCGCCGGAATTGCTGAAACCGGCAAGATCACCTATAAAGGTGTCATAATCTCCTGTTAAGGCAGAACCTTCGCCATCATATTGAGTGTTTCCAGTGGCACCTAAAACGCTCCCTGAAAAAACTAATAAAACAAAAAATGATAAAAAAATTATAACAGTTTTTTTCATAGTGGTAACCTCCTTTTTATTATTTGTTATTTTTTAAGATCTTTTTTCCTTATTCTTGAAAAGCTAAGAAGATGTCAAGACAGAAACCACGAACTCAACTTACTGTTAGCGAGACTGTTTGCTTTAATTATCGGAAAGTAAATTTTTACCTGGTACTTACATAACAAAAAAAGGGGGAAATATCAATCCTTCGGAAAGTAGACTTGTTTTTATTACGGTTAGAAAGAATAAAATAAAGACTAAAAATTTGAAAATTACGTGAAGGAAGAAAGAAATGCAGGGCCATTATTGACCCTGCCATTTTTTAATATAAAGATTAAAGGGTTTTTGATTTACCTGTGGATAAAAGGTAACAAAAGTACTTTTTTGAAATTTTTCCTAATGCATCACCCCCTCCCTTTTAATCACTTTTAAAAAAGTCAGCCAAAGAATTTTCATGTCAAAAAGAAATGATTGGTTTTTTAGATAATATTCATCAAAGTTCACTTTTTCCGGAATTGGAAGTTCATCACGTCCATTAATTTGTGCCCATCCTGTAATTCCGGGAACAAGCCTGTGCACACCCTTTTCAGTCCTCAACTTAATTAAATCATCTTGATTATATAGTGCAGGTCTTGGACCCACGAAACTCATATCACCATTCAAAACACTAAGTAATTGAGGAAGTTCATCAAGACTAGACTTCCGCAAAAATTTGCCTAAAGGTGTTAGATAAGCATCTGGATCACTCAGTAAATGTGTTGCTACTTCAGGCGTATTAATACGCATTGTTCTGAATTTAGGCATTCTGAAAATTAGGTTATCTTTGCCAACTCTTTCAGACCAATAAATTATGGGACCTTTAGAAGTTGTCTTTACAAAAAATGATATGAGCAACATAGGAAAGAGACAAATAACAAGAGCGATAACTGAAATAACTAGGTCAAAAATTCTTTTCAATTTCATAAATCCCCTGAACGCTTCATTTCCTGAACCGCATCTTTCCAGCCAGCCAGCAAATCATATTGAGGAACAAATCCAAGTTGTTTCTGAAAAAGACTCCCGTCCACAGCAATATCTTCCGTGTATTTATCAATTGTCTCCCTTGTGATCGGCGCTTTCCTTCCAAAAACACCGGCCCCTTTAGCGAGCAATCCGGCCACTGTTCTCATTGGACCCACCGGTAAAGAAAACCGTGGTGGTTTACGACCAAGAGCCAGGCAAATAGCTTCAATAATTTCATTCATTCTATGAAAGCCACCATCCGTAACGTTATACAAACGTCCGGCGGCGGCGGGATGAGAGACGACCTGCACAACGGCGCGACCAACATCCTTATCATAAATCAGCGTGCGCCGATTCAAACCATTGCCAACAGGAATAAATCTTTTTTGTGATAAAACATTAGTCAGCCGCTCATAATTGCCTTTAATACGAGACCCATAAATTGCGCCAAACCGCAGCACCGTCGTCAATGGCGCACCATCGGTACGTCTGGCATTCAAAGCAACCTTCTCCGCATCAAGTTTAGTCTGCCCATAAAAAGTATCAGGACAAGTTGGCGACATCTCATCAAGCACCCGTCCACCCGAAGCCCCATATACCGCAATCGTACTGAATAAGACAACACGCTGCACACCTGCCTTAATCGCAGCGTCAACCACCGCCGCTGTGCCACCCACGTTCACACGTACATATTTTTCGCGCATCTCTGGCGGGGGATTAACAATGTGCAAAAGTGCCGCCATATGAACGACGGCATCCACACCCTGCATTGCAGATACGATATCCGCTTCGTTTACTACATCACCAATTACAACCTCCACATATGGAGGGAACATGCCTGCCTTAGGTGCATCAAGTGAAAAAGCACGTAGTCTGAACCCAGCGCAATTCAAAGCATGAACTACGCGCGGCCCAACAGCGCCGGTAGCACCGGTAAGAAGAATCAGAGGTCCTTTATTCATGTTAAATAATCATAGCCATTTCCAACCCCACTTATTAAAGTAACGGAACATATTGGCTATAAATATCATCGTAATTTTTATATTTTTATGCGCGGTACGTTCCCACACATGAACAACACTTGCGTTTGGGTAATAGGCCGTACGAAAGCCGTGTTGTTGAAATTTGCGGCTTAAATCAAAGTCTTCAAAGTAAAGAAAATACCGGGGATCAAACCCAGAAATTAATTTTAGAACTTCTTTTCTACAAAACATGAATGCACCACTCATAACTTCAACATCGTATGCTTTATCGTAGCCAATGTCTCTCATCTCGTAGTGCGCCATCCGTCGCTTAAATAAGCGATGAAATATACGAGGCACGAAACGGCGTATAAAAAGATCCATAATATTTGGATAACGTTTATTGAGGTATTGATCCGAACCATCCTCATTTAATACACGAGGACAAACCACACCAACATCAGTATTTGCATTCATAAAAGCGACTAATTTTTCTATAGTACCTTCTGTAATGAAAACATCGGGATTCATAATGAGGTGGTAATGACTATCTGCGCTATGATTAATAGCCCAATTATGAGCTCTGCCATAGCCTACATTTTGACCATAAAAGTGATAATCCACGGACAGGTCATTTAAACAATTTCTTAAAGTCGGCGCAGGAGAGTTATCAACGATATATAAGCGGTTTTTAAGTGAATTACATAGAAAGCTCTTCGCCGCCATGCGAATCATTTGATGTGAATTGCCATAAGCCACGATTGACGCAGTACAATCTAACATATATTATCTGTTTGAGTAATTGAAATGACCATGAAAGACATAAAACAGGTGCACATAGATATTCTTGGATGTAAAAACCATATCACATGTCTATTTATCCGAGCCAGGGAAAATGCATTTTACAATTATTGTCATCAACACTTCCATTTATAACTACTTTTTAATGGGATAAAAATTTTTTAAAATTAGAAATAAAGAATAAGGTGTAGCATATAAACATATTGCTAATATTTCTAAAATTTTATTACTCAAATTGAATTTTTTTTCCAGTTTCTCGAGAATCTCATCTTCCCTTTCACAAAATCTGTATACAAATCTTATAGGGAAATAACTCCATTTCTTGAAAAAGATTTCGTTTTTTCTATTTTTAAACTGTTGCCAAATATTTTTTCTTAGTTGAAGGTGTGCTCTTGCTCGCTTGTTTGCATTATCATTGCGTAATCTCACATAACATAATATCTCTCTTATTAATTCTATTCTAAATTCTGCGGACATCAACAACCACAAATAATAATCCTGACCAAATCTCATGCTTTCACAAAATCTTAAATCGTTTCTTTCTTTAATTGCATCAGCCCTTATCATCACACAAGGAGTAGCAATCAAAGTTGAAATCATGCTTCTCGGAAAGATTTTTCCGTGGCAATTGGATAAATAACGTTTTTCAACATTTTCCTTTTTATTGTTTTTGAAGGTTTCCCAGTTTGTATGAGACCATAAGGCGCTCGTTTTTTCCATTCGCTCTACTTGAATTTTTAGCTTGTCTGTATGCCATAGATCATCTGAATCTAAAAAAGCTATATACTCACCTTTTGCCAACTCAATTCCCAAATTTCTGGCTGATGCAGGTCCTTCGTTTTTCTTTTTTTTGTATACAATTTTATTCCCGAATTCATTCAAAAAATCATCAATGTTTTCATTTGAACCGTCGTTGACTACGATAATTTCATAATCAGAAAAACTTTGTATTAATACACTCAATACAGCTTCCTTTAACCAATCCACATTTGAGTAAAAAGGAATTACTACACTTACAGTCACCGGATATTTCATTTCATTCAATATTAAATATTTTCTCTAACGTGTATCAGGAAAAAGATTTTATTACTTTCAGCAATTGTATTGCTGGTTTATCCTTCTTATCGGATAAATATTCAACAATCGTCTGAGTTGCGTTTCTAGCGATAACAGATTTTTTCTCATAGTCACTGAGAAAGTTCATTAGCTTCGACGAAAGTCCAGCTGCATCTTTTGGTTCAAGACGATAACAGTTAACGCCATCTTTCATAATCCCAGAAATACCTCCTACAAATGTAGTCATTATTGGAACGCCAAAGATCATTGCCTCATAAAGGACACGCGGAAAACCCTCGCGGTGCGTCGGCAAGACAAAGATGTCTGCGTTTTTATAATGATCTGCAAGAGCAGTTCGTTCAGTGACAGTACCATGAAAAACAAAAAAATCTGATAATGTATGCTTTTCAATAATTTCTTTTAACGATTGCATATCCACGCCATCGCCAACCATATGAACTTCAAAGTTTATGATTTCTTTCTCTTTGAGAAGGCGAACAGCCTCCACAAGTTCAAAAATTCCCTTGTTGCTTTCAATTCTTCCCACAAAAAGAATCCTATATTTCCCCTTGCTACTGTATTCTCGATTTCTAATAATATCTTCTTCAGCAAATTCAATCAAGGGACGAATTGTTACTGCGTTTGCACCCGCCTGTTTGACAATATCAGTAAATTTTGGCGATACCGTAAATATAACGGTTGCCTTACGATACAAATACTTAGATATTTTCGACATGAATCCTTGTTCACCACGGATGTAAAACCCAAATCTTTTTCCTAAAAATAAGCTCATTAGAGCCAAGGCTGAGCAAACATGACCTGGATAAAATAAATAAACAAAATCTACTTTACGAATAGTCTGAAATCCCTTAAATACAGTTTTAATATAAGCCCATAGCCTGAATTTGCGCCTCTTAATAGCAACAATATTAAAATCTTTATTGGAAATATCATAGTCCGCCACAAATCCTACATTTTTATTTGACGCTGGTTTCATACTCATCTGAAACACATAAACCTGATTGCTATTTTGCTGAAGATCAAAGAAAAACTTGCCCGTTTCTTTATATATAAATAATCCTTTATCTCTTTCCACCATTACGGTATTATTAACTGCCATGATTTTCATCGCGTCGATTAAAAACTCACCATACAAATAATTACATCACCAATATTGTAATAAACATATCAGCTAAGGATTTTTAAGATATTTTCAGAATTATTCTATGGAGATTTTATTTTGAATTATCTTAGCGGGAATACCAGCTACTATGCAATTATCCGGCACCTCTTTTGCAACAACAGCTCCAGCGGAAATAATTGCATTATCTCCTATTCGTTCCACATGCGATAAAATTGTAGAGTTCATCCCGATCCAGACATTTTCACCAATAATTAAAGACCTGTAAATAGGTTCTGATTTTGGGTTAAATTCATGATCATGTGTTTCTATAATAACATTTTTTGAAATCAAACTATTCTTGCCTATCTTTACTCCACCGGAAAAATCAATTCTGCAATTCTCTGTTAATGTGACGTCATCACAAATTTCTAACTTTCCTGCATCTGTTTCGCAACTTAAAAAAGCATTTTGACTTATATGGACGTTATTACCAAGAAATATTTGAGAAGGATTCTGGTAATAAATACCTCTATATATTTTTACGTTTTTTCCCACATGCCCTAAATTACGAACAACAATAATTGTCGTTAGACTATTTAAGACTCTCCGCCCAAGAGAGGACAAAGCAAGGATAATCGCCCCTAAAACACCACTCAACCTTTTATTCCAAATATGATTCAACAGTCTCAACGCATCCACCATAATTAATTTATGTTTATAATTTGAGGGAATTTTTAATTAACACTTTTATTTATTTTTATCTCCTAAAGGTATATTTTAGCTTTCAAAAACAGCAGCTTTTTTTGTTGGAAATAACTTGTTGGCAAAATATTTAAACAAGTAAAATATACTTATTGCCCATATAACATGTCTTAAAGGCTCAAATAATGTGGCTCTTGGCAAGTATATGGAAAAACCGACAAGAAATATATATCCAATAATAAAGGCATAATTTTGCTTATTAACTGCTTTAATATGCAATTTCATCACTATATATCCTAACAAAAACATAAAAAAAATGACACCAAGTAATCCCCATTCCATGTATAGATCAGCAATAATATTTGTACCCAATCCCCAACTAGTATTGGCTTCATCAGTAAAAAAACGACCAGAGGATAATTCTTGAGGTGTTGCGTCAAAGAGTAAGCCGGTCATTAATCCAGGCATTCCAGGAATGGGGGCAAAGATATAACGAACCATACCTCGTCCATAGTTTAGTCCTTTTTGGTTCGCATAATCATACCCCACATAAAGATTTCTGTTGTTAACGATAAGATCCATTCCAATATTAAAAAACGAACCAAATTGAATATTTTCTTTACCTCTGCTCATAAAATTAGTGACACCCGATTCTGAAGCATTAATATTTTTTGATCTGGCAGCACCGATAAATGAAAGAGCGAGCATTCCTACAAGAACCATGATAAAGAATTTTTTCATTTTAATAGGTCTGACAAATAAAGAAAATGAACATATAGCAATTAAAGCTATTTGAATAGCTGGCCCCCTATCTCCCACATAGAGAAATAACAAGATATATAACAATAATAGCACTAATATTGGTTTGTTAAAATTTCTTATAAAATTTAAAATTGTTCCTTTATTTTTTTTGTTGATACTTAAGATTACAGACAACCCTATACCTGCTTGAAATATTACAAGCAATCCCGGAGGTATATTTTCTGATGACCCGAAACGACCACCAAGCATCGCTGTACCCGCAAAACAAAGTAACATTACAAAAACTCCATACGCAAAAAATGGCATTATAAATTGTAACGCATTAAGATTTTTTTGTAATTTAACAGGAGAATTGAGTTTCTCCTTTAATTGAAAACTTACGCCTAAAATATAGGAGCTTGATCCTATGAGT
Source organism: Syntrophaceae bacterium (assembly GCA_016927935.1). Taxonomy (GTDB): domain Bacteria; phylum Desulfobacterota; class Syntrophia; order Syntrophales; family Smithellaceae; genus Smithella. The sequence goes on along the minus strand of JAFGLS010000165.1, from coordinate 14,600 downwards.
GCTAATGATGTGGCTTTAGTTATTACATCTTCGTTAAAACTAAATTTAAATACGGCAAAATAAGTTGGCAAAATAGGATATAAGAATATTGGATAAACAAAGTTGACAAAAAAGAAACTTATTAAAAATAAAATATGGAAATTAAAATAATTATTGTTAATTACAGTACGCCTAATAATCCAAATTGATGAAATCAGATACACCATTAAAATTAAAAAACAATATTGATATGAATATGCATTGGGCGCATAAAAATATAAAAATAGCGATATAACCCAAAATATTAATGGCACTATCATTTGTGATTTCTGCATCGCTAAAATAATATCCTTAAGGATACTAAAGTTAGTTCTATTGACTGAAATAGTCTTTATATTATTCATAATTTTATTTGCACAACTTGAACTTTATGGTATTTCCTATCCGAATGCTAAAGATGTAAATGTTAAATGGTGTATGGCTATTACGGTAATCATGGCATGGATTTATGGCAACTACTTGCATTTTGTGGCTTTGTTGACACAGTAAATGCCACTGCTTCAGTACCATTAAGTGCGACAGATACTCGATTCTCTTCTCTGCTAACATTTTTTGGTTCCGTGCCATTTACGCATATATACTTATTTGCACCGACAGGGAGATTAATTTTTGTTTTTTGTATTGCGAAGGTTTTATTTATTGCGACGCAATATATCCCAGCATTAGTGTCAACGCATTTATACCACACATCACCTTCAATTTTCGATGCAACCGTTTTATGTTTCTGCAGAACAAATACTTCATACGCCATGGACATTTCATTTTTTGCAAAAGATACAATCCCCTTATAGCTTTCTCTTTGCCACATATGCTCATATTGACCGTTATTATAACCATATACGTCTCTAACATCATAATAGCCTATGCCGTCGGCGCCGGCAAACAGAGCCTGATAATTCATGTTTCTTATTTCGTTGGCTGTTGGTCGCCACTTCTTTGTCATAATTTCGTTTATGCACATAACAGGCTTTTTGTTATATGTAGCTTTTTTGGCAAGAGCAACATGCTTTGCTGGATTGTCCATTGCTTTACTCCTGCCAAACGGATAGGGATCAACGGTAAATATATCTGTGTATTTTGCGACCTCACTGTATCGTGATGAGGCTGTTTGCGCCTCAACAATATATGTTGGATGTATGGTATCCTTTTTTCTTATCATTCTATATGTTTTCTCTATCGCGTTCATGTCTGCCCCATTAATTAAAGGTTCATCATACAGCATGTATCCGAAAACGGCGGGATGTTTTTTCAGCAAATTTACAATATGTTCTTTGCGCTCCGCCGTTAAACCACCATAAAGAGCAACAAATGCTAAAAGCCCCCTCTTACGCATTTCGTCTAATCTACTCAGGATTTTACTGTCATTGTCGCTTCTTGGAAAATATTGAATAACGTTTATTCCAGCTTCCACACAATAATCGTAATCTGAAGGCTGTACGTGATAACCCATAACGGGGAAAAACTTTTTCCCATTTATCTCAAAAGTATTATCATCTTTAACATACAAAGGACGGTTGTACCGATACACAGTCTTGCTTCCCTCTGCTACGTTTTCATTATCTTTTTTACACACGTATTCTATCGTATAGGTTTCGCCAATATTTTTAAGCATTGAAACATCAAATTCAAATGTATAATGGTTTTTAAAAATTACCCTTTCTGTCTTAATTGGTGTACCGTTCTTATCCTTCATACTTACTGTACAAGAACTGCCCTTTATTTGTGGATAATTTTTATTTTCAGTAAGAGTAAAAACACCCTTTTCCCAGTCTGAATAATATAAAATATTGTCAGTTTCAGCAATTACGGCAGCCGGACCCATTGTCATCACGCAAGAAACATTATCCCAATAGCTCTCGCTATTGCCCATTAATCTTAAATACAGGTGCATAAGGTTTGCACCCTTTAATGCTGTTACTGTTTTTGATATTTTATACCAATCATGCATCCCTCTACTCAGAACAAAAGCCTGAGAATCGCCGAGCTTTTTTGTGCCATCATAAAATTCAATTTTAAAATAGGCATAGCCGCTTGTCCTGTTTGTCACCTTAAGATATGTTGAGATTTCATATACAGCATCTTCAACAACAGGGATTTTTTGCATTACCCAAGGATTATCATCATTCCTGTTTGCAATTTTTATGCAGTTGCCGCTGTAACCTTGATTTACAATAGATACGTATTTATTCCCTATCCATGACTGAGAAATAAAACTATTGCCCGCAGGTATCCATGGAAAAACGCCACCTATGGCATGGCTTACGTTTTCAAAATCTCCATTTTTAATTAGATTTGCTGTTTCAGATGTGCTACGTATAGTTGACACGCCCATTATGAGCAAGACGCAAAACATTATTATTATTGTCTTTTTAATCATTTTAACATTAACCTTTAATATTCAATTTGTGTATCTATGCAATTAGCATGATTTGATATTCTTTGACAGATTTGTAGAAGTTTTTATCATATAATGAATGGTAATGCCTCTCTAAAATGGTCATCACTCTTGATTAGAATCAGCAATATTTTTTTCTCCAATATACATTAGGCTGTTTGAAAAAAGCCTGCTATTTGGTGTCATTTTCAAACAACGCCAAAACCTTGTTGAAAGTAAATTAAACATTATGACTGGTATATAAATCAATTTCGCACAATTCCTATGGTTTCTGTAAAATTGACTTCCATCGCCTGGTGGCACAAATCTCACTCCTCCAATGTAATTGCAGAATAATGTTTTTAATTTAAAGCGTTTGTGCAAAGACTCAAGCGTACTTACATCAATTGGTATGTGTTCAGAAAAATTTTTCGAACTAAACTTTTTTCTGATGAAACCATTGACGCCATAAAGATTGGGTACCATTGTCACAACATATCGGGAGGACAAATTGCATAATTTTTCAACAACATAAGTTAAATTTTGGAAATGCTCAATAAAACCTGCTGAAAAAACAATTTCGTATCTACGCTTATCAGAATCCCAAGAAAGAAAGTCATCAATAATAACTTCTGCCTGAATCCCCTGCAAATTTAAGTTTTTAATAGTTACGGATGCTGCATCTCTAGCATATTCAATGCCTGATACTTGATAGTTAAATTCTTTGTTGAAAAAAGCCATCCACCGACCGGGTGCGCAACCTATCTCTATTAATGAATAATTATCCCTCTTTTTCGGCAGATAAGATTTAAGATTCATATAAACATCGTAGGTTGGCTTAGCAGTAATTGGTATTTTCACACCACTCCATACTGTCTCCCATTGTTCTTTTGATATTAAATTATCATCCATTAAACAAACCTCGCATAACTCATAATAAAAAATTGATCCCTTATTTATGAGGTGTAGCTTTCTTGAACAATTTCATCATTTACATATTATTTTTCTAAAAATTACAGAGCTATATTCTCTTATGAGAATACGTTCGTCCTTTGTAGCTACAAACACGTAGCACCCCCCTAAAAACAATAATATATCAAACAAGGCAAGAATAATGTGATATGGTAAACCCTGAAAAAAACCATTTAATGTAATAAAGCCAAAAGTAATCGCGGCAATGAATGCAGCAAGAAAAAGAGGTGGCCCATAAACCTGTCTTACAAGTATGTGCCATGAAAGCCGAAAAGATTTGATGCCATATACGCCATTAAGAATTCCGCAAACTAAGTTGCCCAAAGCAAGACCGAAAGTCACTGCAAAATAGGGTGTTTTCCAAATAAAGAAAATAGCAATAATTGATCCAAACGGTATAATAACGAAGGATACAAGATAAATGAATAAAACTGTCCTAATTTTGCCAATTCCCTTAAGCATATGATGGGCAACGGTGGTGCTTAGCATGAAACCAACACTGACAAAGAAGATCAGACTGTAGGGCGTGAGAAACGCATATTCGACGCCCACCCACGCAGTTAATATATCTTTCATCAAAAGGCCGGCAGCCAAGAGTCCTGCTAAAACCATAATATTAGTGTAGCGCATTCCCCGTACAAGTAAATCTTTCAGCACCTGAAAGTCTCCGGTTGCCTCACACGCACTTGTGATGGGCATGACTGTAATAGCCATGGCACCAATTACCTGTATAAGCAACAAGCCAGGCATTAGCATAATGGCCAAATGTGCGACAAAAGCGGTTGTCACAAGGGAATCCATAAGCCACCGGATTCCTGTAGAATTCATGGCTAAACACAGGGAAACAAGAACTGTTATTGCCCCGAAAGAAATAATCAAACGGAAACTTGCCCAATCAAACAAACGGGGTCGATTGTGCAATCCGGAAATCAATCGGTAAGCTATTGGAACTTGTATGAGTCGGGCGAGAAACAATGTTATAACCATTATAATAATTAATGCCTCTACCGATGGTCTAACAATATAAAACCAAGCCATAACAAGCAGCAGTGCAGCATACCTCGAGATGGTATCACTTATAGCATTCACATAATGACGCCGCTGGGACTGTATTACAGCTATATAGGGTGTTAAAGGAACGATAAAGAGAACCATAACCCCTATCACAGCCAAGGAATTACCAATCTGACTAGAGGTACCTCTATAACCTAAGGCAGCAATAAAAATAACTAGACAAACTAGTACAGCTATAATCAGTGAGCAAAAAAAACTAGAGCTCACGATCTGGTTAACTTTTTTAATTTCACCCTGGGCAAAAAAAGCGGCACTGTACTTGACCACGCCTTGTTGCAGCGTCATCTCAAGCTGGTCAATCGACATCATCAGCGACCATATCAAAGCGTAAACACCATATCCAGATTCACCGATGGTACCTATTAGGTATGGCACCAATATCAATTGGGGGACTAATAGAAGAACTCTGCTTATCCATATGATGACAGTGTTCGAGATGATTAAATGAGATTGCCGCATATTTATCCTTATCTACTAATCTCCAAAATTACTGAATCTAGAAATTAAATCTTTTTTGACTAGGATTAATTGCAGGCTGACTGATTTGCTGGTAGGTTCTTCAAATACCACGCAACGGTACGGCTTATGCCTTCGTTAAAATCAACGCCGACCTCATAACCCAGTAACTCACGGGCGAGACCAATATCGGCAAGTGAATGTTTAACATCGCCTTTGCGTGCAGGTGCAAAAGAAGGCTCAATATTTTTACCGAGTACCTGGTTTATTGTCTTTAGTAATTCAATAAGTGAAAACGATTTACCACACGCAATGTTTATGATTTTTCCCGTCACTGGTTTATTGGTCGTGGCAGCTAAGATATTAGCTTGCACGTTGTTGGCGACAAAAGTAAAATCCCGTGTTTGTAAACCATCGCCATAGATTATTGGTCTGCGGCCTTCAATTAATGCTGTAATAAAAAGAGGTATCACGGCGCTGTACTGGCTGTTAGGGTCTTGGTGCGGGCCGAAGACATTAAAGTAGCGCAAGCCTACGGCATCCAAACCCATCGAACAACTATATGCATGACAGTAATATTCACCAGCCAGTTTGGCGGCAGAATAAGGAGAAAGTGGTTTTGGTAGCAGTTGTTCATTTTTTACAGTAACGGGTTGATCACCATAGGCTGAAGAAGAAGAAGCATAGACGAATCGTCGCACTTTTGCTTTAGCCACTGCTGTGAGTAGTTTCACAGTGCCCATGATGTTTATCTCACTTGTCATTACAGGTTCAGTTAGAGATCGTGGTACGCTGGGCATGGCAGCTTGATGCAAGACATAATCAATTCCATCAACAGCACGACTACACACTTCTTCATCGCGGATATCACCATTAATCAAATCTATTTTATCAATAAAGGATTTAAGATTCTCGAGTTTTCCGGTAGCAAAATTGTCTAATACGCGAACGCTGTGTCCTTGTCTGACGAGTTCCTCCACAATATTTGAGCCGATAAAGCCGGCCCCTCCTGTTACCAGATAATTAGACATTAATTATTTGTATATCTTTCTTTAAATTTGTTATCGAATATTTAATTATATTATTAGAATTTTGTTATTCAGCTTTTTACAATTATTTTTTAATCTGAGAAACTATTCTTATTATTTTCTTATTGAATCTTTTATTTGCTTGACATGACCACGACCAAGACCCTTGACTTCGCAACCCAGTTTGAAGAATCGTTTGATTTTCTCGTCATCCAGAATGCCGAAACAATCTATAACCGCCACGGGGCGACCGGTCATTTTGACGATTTTTTCAGGTTCAAGTTTTTGGTAAGCCTGATGACGAACAGCCAACACCACAGCGTCTGCACCTTTAAGAGTTTTGACGAGATCTTTCTGAATTTCTGTATAGGCCAACTTTCCTTGGTTTCTAAAAAAACGCGACAAGGAATGACCCGGCGCCGGATAGGTATCCTGCTTTTCGAGTTCCCACCAGTGTTTCACGTAAGGATCGTGAATACTGATTTCCGCGCCCATTTCCGTAAGTTTTCGTACCATGGCTTCGGAGCCGCTGTAACGTGTGTCGCCCACATCTTCCCGATAAGAAGCGCCGAGAACAGCTATCTTCGAGGCTGCAATTATTTTTCCCATGTTTCTCAAGGCATCGCGTACCAGTTCGGCCGCGTGCAGGGCACGGGTATCGTTGATATCAATCGCCAGCGGCGTTATTTTGAAAATGTCATCTTCAAATCCCATGAGTTTGTTGTATGCCCATACACCTAAGCTACCATCCTTGGGCAGGCAATAGCCGCCGATGCCGGGCCCCGGGAAAATAATATTGGAATGCGTGGGACGGACTTTTATAGCCTTGATAACCTTTATAAGATCAACACCGTTTCTTTCGGCAAAAAGACTCCATTCATCAAGAAACGCAAGAATTGTCGCCCTGTAGGAATTCTCGACTATCTTGCATGTTTCACTTTCTATGGGACGGTCGAGAACTGTGAGAGGATACTTTTCGACATTGAGCACTTCTGAAAGAAATTTAACAACCCGTTTGCGGGCAGTCTCGTTAATACCGCTGCAGACTCTCCAGAAATCACGAATAGAGGCGACATAATCCCTGCCCGGCATGACGCGCTCAAAAGAATGAGCAATAAGAGGTTCTTTTTTGATTCCTCTTTTTTCAAAAGCTTCTTTAATAATGGGATAAGCTACGTATTCCGTTGTTCCCGGAGGAACGGTCGTTTCAATCAAAACAAGGCATTGGGGGTCAATTTTATTACCGATGATTTTCAGGCTTTCTTCCAAAGCGGCAATGTCCGCGTGGCCACGGCGGCAGTTTCCCAATTCTTCCTTGTAATAATCGCACTGAACATCCACAACCACGCAATCGGCCAGAGTCAGAACATCATAATTGTAACTGGCAATAAGCGTTTTCTTTTCTTTGACGCACCGGGCGATTAACGGAGCAACTTCCGGATCTTCCGCCTCGACCGGCACCAGCCCTCGATTAAGATAAGGAATCTTCCAGTAGGAACGTGTTGATGGCCGCTGCATGCCAATGACAAACTTATTAGGCTTCTTTGTTTTTTTATCCACAGAATCGGCAACAACCCCAGCCATGACCGCACCGACAAACCCCACACCCATGACAACAACAATTTCCATTTTTTCTTCACGGCGCTTGCTGACAATTTTTCGTATTCTCTGAAATTCTTTGGAATAATCATCGGCCGTGGGCAATGGAAAAGCTTCTCCATTGGGAGAATAGGAAATATCAGATGATTTGCACACTTGACTTTTAGTTGCTTTAGTGGATTTCATTTTTGCTCCTTATAAAAAATAATTCTGGTTCTAAGTTCTATGTTCTAAGTTCAACGTTAAACAAAATTAGTAGGGTATTTTCGTAAAAATTTCTAAATATTATGATTTACATATAGCTCCGCCCTCTGAGTTACAAAGGAACTGTGGATGTAACCTCTTAAAAAAGGCTAAATATATAATCAATTTGATATAATAATGTCAATCGCTAAGTTCCTGTTTTATATTGAAGAGAAGTACTTTTTTGAAAATGAAATGATACAAATATTAAGAATTCGGACGCTGTAAAAACAATTGAAAATTATGCAATAGTTTTTATTTTACCCCGTTAGAAAGCCCCGCCACTTGCCCCGTGTGAGCCTATTTGTTGAAAAGTCAAAGACTTTCTAACGGGGTTTACTTAGTTTTGCTGTAAATATTCAAAGAGTCGGCTGCCGGGAATGGCTGTAATGCCTTCATTGTGGGAATAGGACATTGGAGTACGACATGCAACGTAACGGGCTTCAATGTTTTTGGGACCATATTCGCCGGTGAAAACATCCAGGCCTTTAAAACTTGCTTCATTCACCACTTCGGCATACTTGCATTCGATGGCTGTTACCCGTCCGTCACGCTCAATAATCAAATCAACCTCATCACCTCCGGCTGTCCGCCAAAACCATATAGGAACATTGAGGCCTCGAGAAGCGAAGAATTTAACGGCTTCCATGACGACATGAGTTTCCCACAACGCCCCCACTGCAGAATGTCGTTCCACTGCCTGCCAGTTTTCAAAACCCATCAAAAAAGCAGCAAGACCAGTGTCACACATATATAGCTTTGGCGATTTTACAAGCCGTTTCGAAATATTGCGGAAATACGGTTCCAGAAGAAAAACTTGTCCGGATGCCTGCAATACCGAAATCCATTTCTTGGCCGTATTTGGCGCCACGCCAACATCGCGTGCCAGATCTGAATAAGAAAGAATCTGCGCTGTTCGGACAGCCACTGCCCGCAGAAACCGGTCGAAGTCACGCAAACTACCGACATTCAGGATATTACGGACATCCCTTTCCAGGTAAGTTGTCAAATAGGCGGAATACCAGAAATGGCGGTCCAGATCCGGGCGGGCATGCAGTTCCGGATATCCACCGCTGAACAGAAAGGCTCCTTCATTAAACGAATTTTTACCTGCAAAGGAATGTAATTCCTCGGCAGAAAGATTCATGATGTTCAGTACACCGCAGCGACCCGCCAGACTTTCAGATAACCCTTCCATTAACGGAAATACCTGGGAACCGGTTAAAAGAAAGCGCCCTGGTTTTCGATCTGTATCAACAATCGATTTCACGTATCGGAAAAGAGAAGGCGCATACTGGACTTCATCAATAATCAGTGGAAGACCATGACTGCGGAAAAAAGCGTCAGGATTTTTTTCTGCTTGCGCCGCGACAGCAGGCAAATCCAGAGAAATATAATTGATATTGGGAAAAGCATGTTGAACCAGAGACGTCTTGCCTACCTGTCTTGCACCAGTAACCGCCACCGCGGGAAACTGTGCAGACAGAGACTTCAGGGTCTCATCATATTTTCTTGGAATCCACATGCGGATATTTAGCAATATAATTGCAAATTTGTCAAGAAAATTTCATTCAGTTTAATATCCATAAGTAACTAATTGAAATATTTGAATAATTATAATTATTTATTTCGGCACTGAGAACTGGAAAAAGGTGAATGGCGTTCCCCAAAATAAGAATGTATCATAATGATTATTTGTCATTGCGAATCCCGATGCACTTGCCCGGCGAATGCAGGGTGTCGGGATGAGGAATCTAATAACACTCGCTGAGAGCGAGAAACGATGCTCGAAGCGCTAGTGGAACTATCCCAGGAGCGCAGCGACGTGGGAAAGGTACTTTAGAACAAAGACTTCTCCCTTCGCTCGAAGTGACATAAATTCCTCGCGTAGTATGATCCCGCAGGTTCCCCGGCGTATGCCGAGTATGCGTGACTTCGAAATGGGTGTAATGACACAAAAACGAATTACGACACAGCCTCAAATGCCCAAATCCAGGATGGGCAGATTAAGGTAATCCCAAATCTGATTCAATTAATTTTTAAGAATTGATTGACCGCCTGGCGGCGTCCAGTGTATTTTTCATCAGCGTGGCAATGGTCATCGGACCTACTCCGCCGGGCACAGGAGTGATAAAAGACGCCTTGGCTGATACTTCCTCAAACGCGACATCTCCGGTTAACTTACCGTTTTCCAGACGGTTGACCCCAACATCAATTACTACAGCCCCCTCTTTCACCATATCCGCTTCAATCATGCGCGGTTTGCCGATGGCGGCAATCAGCACATCGGCGCGTCCTGTCACTTTCGGCAGATCTTTTGTTTTGGAATGACACATTGTGACGGTCGCGTTCTGAGCCAAAAGAAGGAGTGCCAACGGCTTACCAACAATATTACTGCGCCCCACGACAACTGCTTCCTTTCCGGCAAGTTCGATTCCGGAGCGGAAAATCAATTCCATTATACCGCGGGGCGTGCACGGGACAAAAAGCGGATTGCCCGTTATGAGACTTCCCACATTGTAAGGATGGAATCCGTCCACATCCTTGTATGGATCAATGGCGGCAATGATTTTTTCAGTGGAAATGTGCTTGGGGAGAGGAAGCTGAACTAAAATTCCGTGAATAAGTTTATCTTTGTTCAGCTTTTTAATAATTTTCAGCAGTTTTTCTTCTTCTGTCTCCGAGGGAAACTTATATTCACGCGACAGAAAACCAACTTCCGCGCACGCTTTTGCTTTTTTACCTACATAAACCTGTGAGGCAGGATCTTCTCCTACAAGCACAACTGCAAGCCCGGGAATAACTCCCTTTTGCTTCTTTAGTTCCAGCGCGCTTTGCCGCACTTCTTCGCGAATGTCCTGTGCTATTTTATTGCCGTCAATTATAACCGCCATTTTTTGATCCCCATAAAAGAACTTTTCCTATTTACCACCGCATTAATAGAACAACAACCTTGAAATTTCAATCGGTTTTTCCGTGTATTATTTTCCGCAATCCTGTTTGATGCATTTTATTAAAAATTATGCTAAGTGAATTTCCGGTTTCGGTGAACCAACAAATCCCCCCATACCCGCAGAAGCAATGTGAAAACTATGGGGTAATAATACTTTTAAATGAGAAAGGAGTTTATAATGAAAGACGTAGTAATTGTGAGCGGCGCACGCACGGCAGTAGGCGAATTCGGCGGTTCGTTAAAAGACGTGAAGACCGTTGATTTGGGAGCACTAGTTATCAAAGAAACCCTTAAGCGCGTGGGGTTGAGACCGGCAATTGATGATTTTTCCAAAAAATGTCGTCCCGACGCTTTTGGAAACTTTGAAATGACGGAAATAAACAAAAAATATTATGATTATGACAAATCTCTGCAATCTGTTTACATAGATGAAGTAATCATGGGCAATGTTCTGCAGGGAGGACAGGGTCAGAATGTCACCCGTCAGTCCAGCATCTATGCAGGCCTTCCGGAAGAAACCAACGCCTATACGGTGAACAAGGTATGCGCCTCGGGAATGAAGGCCATCGCCTTGGCTGCACAATCCATTGCAGACGGAAGTGCGGAGATTATCATCGCCGGCGGTATGGAAAATATGAGCAATGCTCCTTTTTTTCTTGGGCAGGCCCGTTGGGGATACCGCATGAGCATGCCCTTTTCCCAGATTACCGATCTGATGGTTTATGACGGACTTTATGAAATTTTCAACGGCTATCATATGGGCGTGACCGCGGAAAATATTGCGGCATTATATAAAATTTCCCGTCAGCAGCAGGATGAATTCGCCTTGCAAAGCCACCAGCGGGCACGCGCTGCAATCGCTTCCGGCGCGACAGCCGATGAAATCGTGCCTGTAGTAATTCCGCAGAAGAAAGGCGATCCCAAAGTATTCAAGGTGGATGAAAGGCCGATGGATACATCTCTGGAAAAAATGAGCAAACTGCCCGTGGTCTTCAAAAAAGACGGGACGGTAACGGCGGGAAATGCCTCCGGCATTAACGATGCCGCGGCAGCGGTAGTGGTCATGAGCGCCGAGAAAGCCAAAGAACTGAAACTTCAGCCACTGGTGAAAATCAGCGGCTTTGCCAGCGGCGGCGTTGACCCTGCTTATATGGGTCTGGGACCGATTCCGGCGACACGCAAACTTTTTAAGAAACTTAATTTGACCATGAAGGATATGGACCTGATTGAACTGAATGAGGCCTTTGCCTGCCAGTCCCTGGCCTGCATAAAAGAACTGGAAATTGACATGGAGAAGTGTAATCTCAACGGCGGCGGCGTTTCCATAGGCCATCCCATCGGCTGTACCGGCGCGCGCATCACCTACACACTGGCCATGCAAATGAAAAAGAAAAACCTGAAACGCGGGCTTGCTTCTCTTTGCATCGGCGGCGGACAGGGCATGTCTATTGTTCTGGAAAAATTTTAAAAAGTTTCAACGTACACAAAAGGGGTAGATTTCTCTGCCCCTTTTTATGCAATCTTTTGGAAATTGACTTATAATTATTTATAGGCAAAGAAATTGTTCTAAAGCTAAACACTTCCTTCAGAAAATCAATTATTTCTCCGGTTGCTTGTATTTTTTATATCCATAGTATTCAAGGTACCATTTCACAAATTTTGCTATACCTTCCCTCAACGACGTAGAAGGTGCAAATCCTGCCGCAGCCGCTAAATCATTTACATCTGCAAAAGTTTCCGGTAGTTCAGTCAATTGCCTGGGCAGCATATTTATTTTTGCTTTTTTATTTAAGGCCTTCTCAAGAATTTTTATGTATGTTAGAAGTTTCACCGGTTGATGATTGCCGATATTGTAAATCCGATAAGGTGCGCTGCTACAGGATGGATCGGGTTGTTTGAAGTTATAGTCAAAGTCAGGAGTAGCCGGTATATTCATTATTCTTACTATACCTTCGACCACGTCGTCGATATAGGTAAAATCTCTTCGCATTTTCCCATTATTAAACAACTCGATTGGCACCCCTTCTAAAATTGCCTCTGTGAACAAATGTGGGGACATATCCGGACGACCCCATGGACCGTAAGCGGTAAAGAAACGTAATCCTGTTGTAGGAAGGCCATACAGATGACTATAAGCATGAGCCATCAATTCATTCGCTTTTTTGGTAGCACCATAAAGGCTTACCGGATGATCGGTATTTTGCTTCTCCGAGAAAGGCAAAGAGGAATTGATACCATAAATACTGGAGCTACCCGCATAAACCAGATGATCAACATTGTGGTGGCGACATCCTTCAAGTACGTTGAGAAAACCGTCTATATTGTTTCGGATATAAGAATACGGATCCCTGGTGGAATACCGGACACCGGGTTGTGCCGCCAGATGAATAACCCGTTGTATGTCGAATTGTTCAAAAAGGCTTTCAATTTTTTTACGGTTTACAATGTCCAATTTTATAAACGTAAATTTCTCAAAGGCTTTTATCAGTTTTAATCTTGCCCGTTTTAAATTTACATCGTAATAAGCATCAAGATTATCCACCCCTAACACTTCATGCCCATCTCTAAGTAATCGCAAACATGCATGCATACCGATAAAACCGGCACATCCCGTCACTAAAATCTTCATAAAAATCCTCTCAACGGAAATAATTTAAATATGCAGACCTAAGGAAACAATTAATTATACCTCATGAAATGAAGATATAACCATTTATTATTTATCGCTATCATGAGATAGTGATTTTTTATCATGGCATCTCTTTTCTTGACCAAGTATCTACTTTTATCTATAAATAAATTAATGAAAAATTCCAGCTGTATTTATATCATTTCTAAATAAAAGATGATATTGAGGCGTTTAGGCGGAACCGGGGAGCAGATCAATGTCACTACATCTCGCAAAATTGAAAAGTTTTCACGGCAGGAAAGGACCGCTATTGCTGATTATCATGGATGGCATAGGCATAGGAAAAGCGGATGAAACCAACGCCGTCTTCCGGGCTAATACACCCAACCTCGATAAATTATTCAAATCTGATTTATACACGCAACTAAAAGCTCACGGCACTGCCGTCGGACTACCATCAGACGACGATATGGGCAACAGCGAAGTGGGACACAATGCCATCGGCGCCGGCAGGGTCTTCGCTCAGGGCGCCCGCCTTGTCAATAAGGCACTCAAAACGGGAAGCATCTTTCAATCCGCAGTCTGGGACAATATAGCAAAACGTGCCCAAAAAGGGACGGTCCATTTCATAGGTCTGCTTTCCGATGGCAATGTTCACTCACATATTGAGCAGTTATTCATCATGATTGAAAAGTGTGCTGAGCTGAATTTCCGGAAGATTAGGGTCCACCCTCTGCTTGACGGAAGAGATGTGGGAGAAAGGACTGCTCTTGATTATATTATTCCTACCGAGGAAAAACTAAAAAGAATTTCCAAGGAATTAGGCCTTGATTACGCCATTGCCTCAGGCGGCGGACGCATGAAGGTAACCATGGACAGGTACAATTCCGACTGGAATATCGTCAAGCGTGGATGGGATGCCCATGTCCTGGGAATAGGAAAAAAGTTTTCATCCGCATCTGAAGCCGTGAAAACCTTTTATGCGGAAGACCCGAAAGCAACTGACCAGTATCTGCCGGCGTTCGTTGTCACCGATAACTCGGGCAATCCCATTGGCACTATCCGTGATGGAGATGCGGTAATCTTTTTTAACTTCCGAGGAGACCGCTCCATTGAGATATCCAGAACCTTCACAGAAAAGGATTTCACGGAATTCGCGAGAGGTCCTTTGCCGGATATATATTACGCGGGGATGATGGAGTACGACGGTGATGCTCATATTCCGCCCAATTT
>JAFGLS010000164.1 GCA_016927935.1 Syntrophaceae bacterium | reverse complement strand
GCATCGTGGAATTAACAAAACGCTTAAAATAAAAATTATTCACGAAATTTTAACAAAAACAGACCCCGTTTTTCCGTATTAAGCCAAGACTTTCTAACGGGGTTTACATACAAAGGTGCAGTTTTTTGTGTTTGTAAATTTTGAGTATTATTGATTGAAAATTACGTAACTACTAGAAGATTTTTCCTAAGTTTCTGCACCACTTAGATTATCAGAATCAGTTGGGGATAGTTCTTTTTTAAATAATTCAGGATTAGTTTTTTGCTTCCATGAAATGTAATCCTCAAGTTTTTTAATTGCTTCACTTGTAAAACCGCAAAATTCTACACTAGCCTCATAAGACTCATCTTCAATGATTACTTTAATCCGATTTACTTTTCCGATAGCGTTTATCAGTTGCTGTATACCCTCTGACTCTAGCTCAATGAGATTATATACAGATAAAAGAATATGGGTCTGAATTTTGGCACCACCCGTAGAGATATCCTTAGCATAATTATCTATTATTTTTTCTTTTGGAAAATTATTTTCATCGAAGACAACTGTTATCGTAATCTCATTCCCTTCATCTATTTTCGGTGCTATTTCTCTTTCTTCCATTAATATTCTCCTTTTCTATTCACTTGCTCATTAACTATGCCCTTGCTTCATCAATATCAGTAAACCATTTAAGTGTCCAACCAGCATTCAATGCTGTAGCTTCTAGAAACGATAATATGTCCGCATTCTCCAATCGGTCTACAACGACAGTGGCTATTTTCGGTATGCCTAACGGTTGGCGTTTAGCAGTAATATAGATTTCTGTGAAACTTATATTACGTCCCTCAACGGCACGGGAATCCACCAACAAGGCTTTTACTCCTTTTGCTTTTATAATATTAGTCAATCTAATTTGTAACCTTCAACGTCTTTCGTTATTAAATTATCTGTTAAAACAATTTCAAGAATTCCTTCTTTTACAGATGTGTTTAATTTATATGTTGGCTTCTTTTTCATTCACATTTTCCTTACCCTTTTTATCTACTATTAATCCACTTTCTTGAAGCATCTATTCATTTAAGAGAAGCCAAATATAAAATAGAAAGCCGTCATCTGACATTTACACATCCGATAGCGGCCCGACCATCAATAGTCCTCCAAAAACCTGGAAGTTTTTAAACCCTATTTCTATATTAATTTTTGGCTTTATATTAAAGGATTGCTCCGAACAAATCAAGAATTTGTTACTGGAAGAAAAAACATATTCATCTATTAATTTTCTAAAATGTATTGATTACCGATTGATAGGTTGAATGATTAGATTATTAAAGCTGACAATTTGAGACTTTCAGGAAGTGTTCTTTAATTCTTATTTTCCTGACAAAATACGAAATGATACCTGTTCGGCAATTGAAACTATATCAAAAATATTTTTATATCGTTTTTGTTTTACTCGACAACTGTTACGCGGAACGGGCTGTCACCGACAGTAATAGTGTCGATAACAACGCCTGTTTGAATATTTATGACAGAGACACTGTTGCTATCAAAGTTGACCACATAAGCCAGGTGTCTGACTGAATCTATGGAAACCCATGCCGGATGTGTACCGACATTTACCGGTGAATCAACTGTTTTATTTTTACTGGTATTAATCAGAGTTACATTGTTATCATTATAATTTGTTACAATACCTCTGTCGATGGTTTCGTCAACAGCTATCGCTTGGGGATTATCGCCGACAATAATTGCTTTAACAACCGAATTGTCAATTGTATCTATAACCGTTACGCTATCATCTCCTGAGTTTGTTGCGTAAGCCCTGTGTGTTGTTGAATGTACGGCAGTACCACTTGGCAAAATGCCGCAAGATATACCGGTAAGTGCCACATTAGTACTGATGTTAATGGGAAAAATTAGCCCCGGATTAGCCGCGGAGGAATGAAAATCCGTAAGAAATATCCTCCGGTTCATTATATCAATTGCCAAATTCTGGATATTTGTTCCCACTGTAATGGTATCAATCAGGGCATAACTTGATCCGTTGATAACCCATACCTGCGTTCCTAAGGGCAACAAACTATTATTACCATGTTCCGCCACATATATCTTATTTGTCGTGGAATCAGCCACTATGGAACCTGTTCTACCCGGTAGATTTATTGTCGTAATTACAGCGTTAGTTAAAGTATCAATCACTGTGATTTCATCGGTTTCCATAGAAGTAACATATAATCTGTTCAGCTCCGGCAGAAACGCAGAAGCTCCGGCTTTATGGGTCAGGCCAATTGTTGCAATGATATTATTTGTGGTACTATCAATGACCGAAACCGAATTATCATTGTAATTGCTGACATAAACTCGATTTACAGTGATGCTGATGCAACAGGGCACAGTGGCAAAGTTAACGCCTTTTATACTTGATCCATGTATTCTTACATCTATACTGGAGGGATTGAATGTATTGGTTCCACTGCTTGGACTCAATGTGTATTCTTCCCCGTTATCCAAGTTACTAAATTTGTAATCCCCTCTTTGATCAGTTATTGCAGTTTGAGTATCACCGCCTGTTAAATGAACAGCAACATTAGAAAGACCAACTCCACTTAGCGTAACTCTGCCTGAAATACTGTAATCATCATCATGGCAAAATTCATCCCTGATGTCCTCTGGAATGATGTCACAACCAATAACTATTAGAAACATCAGCATGAGACAATACAATAATATTCGAATCAAAAACCTTTTTTTACGCATAAAATATTACCTTTTATAAAATAATTTTACGCTCTTTGATTTGATTAAACTTCTCTTCCGGGCACTTAAACTATAGAAAATTACGTCCTAAATGTCAAGAAACGACAGGTCATAAAAAGTTGGTCATGAATTGAAAAAATAGATTATATACAAAAACTTCATTTTAAAAAGTCTTTACAATATATCCTAAGTCATGCCTGATTTGTTCTTTATAGTTTTCTTATATGGCCATCTCTTGTCTAACGATTGCATCCAGTTGTTCCATCGCGTCATCCATTGTTCCTGTATTTAAAATGTAGGCGTCGGCAAGGGCAACGGGAATGGCCGTTCCGTACGAAATTTCGCGCTGGTCGCGTTCATTGAAAGCCAAGGGAGAATCGTCGTCTCTGCCTCTGGAACAAACGCGCTCTAATCGTAAGCTTCTTGGCGCCAGGACAGCGACCACAACTCCTTCGGCCTTTTCACGGATCATTTCAATTTCCTGCCATGAGCGCATGCCCTCCAAAAAGCCAATCTTCGCGCCAGTTTTCAAAATCTCTCCCAAAGCAAGTCTGGTCACGCCCAGGCCATCTTCACCACGCAGCTCATCGGACACTTCGGAAGAAGTAACAGCATCAATTTCCAATCCCCGCATTTTGACTTCAGCCCTCACAATATCGCCTGTGGAATAATAAACCATATCCCGGGATCCTGCATAAAGCCTAGCAATATTTTTGCCTGCTGCCGGCATACCTACGATGATAAATATTTTCATTCAGCCCCCCCAAAAAAAACTATTTTTTTTGTTTTATTTTCGTACCCTCGCTTATGTTATCATCAGGATAGACAAGAACCTTTTCATTTTCCCGTAAACCGGAAACAATTTCCGCATTCATTCCGTTTCTTTGGCCGATTTCAACAATACGCTTACGCGCCTCTCCATTTTCTGCAACAAAAACTGCCCAATCCTTGCCCGACCTAAAAAGCGCGCTTTCCGGAATATGCAGAATATTCTCCCCCTCCCATATAATAAAATGCGCCTCCATGCGAAAACCATCACCGAGAACCCGCCATTTTTCCGGAGGCGATGTAATATCCACAATCACTAGAACCCTCTGCTCCTCCACGCCCAGGCTGGATATTTTTGTAAATCCCGCCGGTTCAACGAGTCGCACCTTGCCTGTAAGAGGTTCTTCTCGTCCCCAGCGTTTGAACAAAACCTTCGTTCCTTTTTTAATCTTGACCGCATCAGAAGAAAGAACTTCAACACGGACTTCAAGATTTCCTGCATCGCCTATATCAATCAATGGCTGACCGGTGTCAACTGCGCCTTCACTTTCCTGATAAACCTTGAATACGGCACCACTTACCGGAGATGTAACATCAACAGCATTGTCGTTTTCTCTTACCGCGGAAAAATTCTGCAACGTCACTCTTGCCTTTTCCATCTCTGATTTGGCCACGTTCACTTCTGCCGTAGCTGAAAGCTGGAGCGCCCGCGCTTTTTGAGCCTCGGAATTTATCTGATCAAACTGATCTTTGGAAATGGAACCTTTTTCATACAAAGCTTTCAATCTTTCCAGTCTTTGTTCAGCGTAAGCGGCGTCGGCCGAAGCCACCCGCTCTCGTTCCACAGCCGATTTGACAGAAGCTTCGGCGGAAGTAACTGAAGATTGGGCTGACGCGCGGCTGCGGGGATCAAGTGCCTGTGACTGCAGTGGTTCCAGAACAGCGACTATCTGACACTTCTTTACAGCGTCTCCAACCTTGAAATTAACGCGTCGCATATATCCGGCTGTCGGCGCGGAAATTGTAAAACGGTCCTTCAGGCGGGTGCGACCCTCTTCTTCAATGGTAATCTGGAGAGGACCACGCGTAACGGAAACGATGTCAACATCGAGTGTTTTGGGAAGGAAACCGTAAACAAGTAAAATCGTTACTACTACAACGACACTGATTATAAATATTCTTCTGCGCAAAACATGATTCATCAAACTACTCTCCGCTTCTTTTTTCCATTACAAAATTTTTACTTCACTCTCTTGTCTTCAACACCGCCACCAGATCAAGATTATTGAGTTTGCGGCGCACTATCAAACCCGATATAAAAGCCGAAACAAGCACCACAGCCGCCGCCTGAGCGTAAGTGTTCATCTCTATAACCAGCGGCACGCGATAAAGATCGGACGTCAGCGCATACGCTACATATGCACATATCCAATATCCTATAATAAATCCCAAGGGAATGGCAACAAGAGTTATGAAGCCAAGTTCTCCCAGAAGAATATAGGCAATCTCGCCTTGAGTATATCCCAAAACACGCAGAGAGGAAAGCTCCCGGCTTCGTTCCGATAAAGAAATCCTGGCGCTGTTATATACAACGCCGAAAGCGATGGAACACGCCATAATCGTGGCAATGAAAGTAAAGAAAAGCATCGCCTTGGCCATAATTTCATACATATTGTAAATTTCATTCTTACGGACAATGATATCGGAAACCCGCGGCATTTCCACGAACGACCGAAAGAGTTTCTCCCTGTATTTTTCGTCCGTGACCAGATAAGCGCCTGATATGGCATTTCCTTCATTCATCAGGCGGTTGAGTGCATTGAGACTCATATAACCCATTACGCCCAGATATTGTCTAGCCAAAGCGACAACTGGAACCTGGCGGATGGACTTGGAACCTTCCAGCGTTTCCACGGTCAGCATATCTCCCGGCTTGACTCTAAGAATCTCCCCCAGATAATCCGTCAGCAAAATACCCGACTGAGGCAAAGAAATGCTTTGAAGATTTTTGTCCAATAAAACGCTCAGATGGCCGTCTTTTTCTATTCCATTGACGGTAGTTTTATAACTGCGGTGGCCGTACTTAAACTTTACCGGAACACTGCGAAATGCCTCTCCATCGCTGATTCCTTCCATCCTTTTGAACTCGTATAGAGCCTTATAGGAAGTCGGTTCAACGAAAGTTACCGTCATGTCACCTTTCTGCGACAGCACGAACTGAATGTGCACCATAAAATCAACGGAGTCCTTGAAAAATCCGCTGCAAATCATTGTCGCACAGGCAGTTGCTATGCCGATGACCGCCAGAAATGTCTTGATTGGCTTTCTTTCGACGTTACGGACGATAATGCGGGAAGGCTGTGAAAGCAGCCGGCCGATGCCTGTTTTTTCAATCAGCGAAACACGATATTTTTCCGGAGCCTCCGGCCTCATCGCTTCCGCGGGAGTTTGTTTGGCGGCCCGCCAAAGCGAATGCATGGTCCCACCGATAGCCGAGGCGGCACCTATCAAGACGACCGCTAAAATAACTTCCGGATGCAATTTATAAATAAAAAAAGGGAACCGGTAGGTTTCCATGTAAATCCCGCCCAAAAATTTTCCGAGCCAGATGCCTACGGCGATTCCCAGCAGAACCCCGGCGGAAATAATCAGAATAACCATCTTCGCGTAATGGATAGCCACATCCGTATTGCTGTAACCAAACGCTTTGAGCGTGCCGATTTGTTCGCGCTGGGTACTGATTGTTCTACTCATGACGATATTGAGCAAAAAGGCGGCGACACATACAAAAATCGAGGGATATATTCTGGAACTCGTTTTGAGTTGCTTGAATTCTTCGCTAAGCAATCGGTGGGATATCTGGTCCTTACGACCATAGGCGCCGAAGCCGCCATATCTTCCTAGAATTTTATCCAAGTCCCGCACAATATCGCTTAATTGAGCTCCCGGATATAGTGTCAAGACAACATCATTGAAAGCGCCTTCCATGTCATAGGCCTTGCTGATGGCCTTGCGGCTCATCCATAAAGCACCGTAGCGCTTAAAGTCGGGTGTCATCGCTCCCATCTTCATCAACAAAATGAATTCCGGAGAAAGAACGATGCCGGTAATCGTCAGTTTCTTCCATTTCCCGTTGATAACCGCAGCAAACTGATCGCCAAGTTTCAAGCCATGTGCCTGGGCGAATGTTTCGTTAATGACAACTTCATTGTCCCTCTCCGGATCAGGAAGCCTGCCGACTCTGATGTAAAGGCGGTTGACCAGAGGCTCACCAACATCGGGAACGGAAGTTATCTTAGCTGTAACCGATTCCTTAAATCCCTTGATATCTAGCTTGGCCTGAGCACTCACCCGTGTTTCCAGCTGTTTGACGCCTTTGATATTTTTCAGTTTATACTTGAGGCTTTCCGGTGCCCGTTTCAAATTAACAAAAACATCGGCAAAATTGTACTCACGGTAAAAATTGTTGCGGATAAAATCAAGAGAATGCATGGTGCTGATAAACATGATGAAGGTGGCCACGCCGCTGATTACCACCAGCGTAATGGCGAAAACCTGACCTTTCATCAGCCAGATTTCCCTCCAGAGTTTTCGGTTCAGCGTCTTCATAACGTTCGCTTTCGCTCACTAGTTCAACGTTCTATGTTCAAAGTTCAAAATTTATGTAGATGTTATTACCCGGCTCATTGCCTCGCGAATGCTGGGTAACCGGGTAATCCAGTTTTTCTTCCCCTCTTCTATAAAGAGTAGTGAGGGGAGATTTTATGTTTTTCATCCCGCGGCTCTACGCGCCTGGGACAATTCAACATATGATTCAAACTTCGCAAGCTCGTTTTTAGCTAGTTTCATTGAATCACTCTATCTCTCCCTTTAAAAAAGGGAGACCTTTTTTCCCTTCCGTCATTTCCGACCTGATCGGGAATCCAGCTTTTTAATAGGGTACTGTCGCTACCAGTTAGAATAAGTTAATAAGTTAACAGCGTCCCTCTATCCCACTTCTCACCACTGAAGTTCGCTCGCTGATTTTTTAACTTTATTGAAAGTCACTTCCGCGATTTTGCCGTTGCTCAAATGAATGACTCGGTCGGCCATTCCGGCAATATCCACATTATGGGTAATGATTGCTGTTGCCGTTCCCAGTTCGCGGTTGATGCGTTCCAGCGCCTGAAGCACGACGATGCCGGTCTTGGAATCAAGAGCTCCGGTCGGCTCATCGCACAAAAGAACCGCCGGATTTTTGGAAATGGCGCGGGCGATGGCGACGCGCTGCTGCTCACCGCCGGAGAGCTGGGAGGGAAAATGATTGAGCCTGTCGCCCAATTCCACCAAATCCAGAGCCCTTTCCGGCGCCATGGGATTGGGGGCAATCTCTGTAACGACCGAAACATTCTCCCTAGCTGTCAGGCTGGAAATCAGATTGTAGAATTGAAAAACAAAGCCGACATGAAAACGGCGGTACTCGGTCAGTTCCTTTTGCGTGGCCTTGGTTAACTCCTGACCCCGGTAAGAAACAAACCCGTCGGTCGCGGTATCCAGGCCGCCCATGATATTAAGCAGGGTTGATTTACCGCTTCCCGATGGACCCAGCAGAACCACCAGCTCGCCGGCAAAGAGTTCCATATTCACGCCGCGCAACGCGTGTACCTCCACTTCACCCATCTGGTAAACTTTAGTAAGGTCCCGAACATGGAAAAAGGTTTCTTTCTGCTGATTCATCCGTCTCACACAATTTTTTATATTTTTTCATTGCCGCAGGAAATGATTATTGCGCTGAATGGATATTAATTTTAATACGTGTAACTTATGGCAGCGCCGGCGGAAAATCTTTCTGATAATTGTCCTTCCATATTCAGGCGAAATCCTTTGACAAGCGGCACATCAACCCCCGCAAACCCGCCAACGATTGATTTATTTTCAACTGTATGGTTTCCGGCTGCATATTCCAATTCGCGAACATTGGAGGAAAGAGACATTTGGGCTGTCGAATAATAAACATATGGACCGGCATATAATTTCGTTTTACAGGGAAGAGTAATTTGAAATCCGATGCCGCAATTTATGTCCCAGAGATTTTTGAATTTAATTTCTTTTTTTCTCAAAATTTTATCGGTAAAATCACTCCAATAATATGTTCCCTGAACGAAGGCGCCGACTCCCCATGTACTGCTTACCGGATAAAAAACCTTTGCTCCCAGAGTTGTGAAAAACTTCTCGTTTTCCCGAAAAGCATCCCCGATTTTCAAATCGGACAAACCCAGGCGCGCATATATTTCCCAGATATTTTTTGCGCCGTAAGCCGCCTGGGAATAAATTTCATTTTGTCTGATTTTAAAACCCGTACCGTTTTCATATATATCTTCATGATACGTGTAACCAATGGCTGTGTTCAGGTCACCCTCTTCCCTGGAAACTGTCTGCGGCGCGCCAAACAAACCCGACGCCAACGCCACCGGGCAAGCTGCAAAAAACAGAGTCCAAGATAACAAGATGAATATAAAAAATTTTGTATATCGTGCTTTATTCATTTACATTTCCTTTTCCGTAAATTTCTTATCGGACGTTGGAGATTCCTCCTCTATGGTCGTGGATGACGAAAGTTTTGCTTTTCTGGCCTTTATTTTCTTAAAACGGTACTGGACGTAGGCATCACGAAATGCGATATAAGGATCAATAGCCGCGTCTTTGAGCGCCTCGTAATCGCCGATTCTCAGAGAGGCGGAGTTAATCTTATCATACACATTCAATCCTAAACGAGCGTACCAGGGAGTTAGGTAGGAAACGGGATAAAGAAAATAATCGCCGGCAATGCTGACGGTATCACGAGGAGATGAAGGACCAAACACCGGCCAGACAATATAAAAGCCCTGCCCTACGCCCCATACTCCTAAAGTCTGCCCCAAATCCGTATCCTGTTTTTGGAGATTGAGCTCTTTACCGGAGGAAGGGTCCAAAAATCCACCGATACCCCAGATGGTATTAATGGTGAAACGACCTGTTTCCGTAGTGGCACCACTGAAATCTGCCTGGAGCAGGCAACTCAAAAATCGCGCTGGAAATCCCAGATTGGAAAAGAAATTTTTCACGCTTATGCGCACAGGCTCGGGAACGACTTTATTATACGCTTCAGCGATTGGCTTTATCGCCCAAAAGTACATTTTATCGTTAAACTCATGCATACCTCTGTTGAAAGGCTCCAGCGGATCGGCAATTTCGACTTTTTCCTCTTTAAATTCATCGTTGACATAGTTATCAAATTCATCTTCCCTGTATTCTTCTTCCATTTGATTAACTTCATCTGCTGATTTCACTTCGACTCGCTCAGAAGCGGAAGCAAGCAATACAGGTGACGGAGAAGATGATGACGACTGCAAGACAGCAAAAGAATAATCAGAACTGCCTGCCATTATAAAAATAAAGGATAAAACGAATACTATGTAAGGTTTCATGCGAACAACAAAATTAAAAATTTTTTTTACCGATATCTTATCGGCTTGTTGCCCAAATCATATCTCTTTGAGCAGCCGTTAAAAGCGTTTTGACTACTCCCTACGAGGATTGTTCAACTTACCAATTCCAATGCGCTTCGCTTTTGGAACTGTAGTTTCACAAATAAATCTTGGCTAAGCGAAAGATCAGCAATGACAACTGTTTGAACCGAAGGCGAGTTTTGTCATTGCCTGAAGCGAGCCTTAAATTTATCCAAAATGCTTTTACCCCGAAGGGCACTATAGCCGGCATGCGAAAAAGATATTTGGGCAACAGCCTGTTATGGCCCAACCCTGCAAAGCTGTCCGTTTTCTTATTGCGCCTTTACCTTCTTGCGCAAAATTTCCAGCAGTTTTTCCGGGTCACCATTAGCCAGTATATCATTAAACTGCGTGCGGTAGTTCTGAACAAGGCTGACGTTTTCCACAACAACATCATACACCTTCCACTTGCCGTCTTTTAAAATCACCCGGTAAAAAATGGGCACTTCCTTAGAAGAAGTAATAATTTTGCTTCGAATTTCAGCCTGTTTTTCCGACAGCATATCTTCTTTATAGAATTCTACTTTTTCATTAGTGTAGCTAAGTAGTTTGTCAGCGTATGATTTTTCCAGTACTTGCTCGAAGAGATTAACAAATTCAGTTCGTTGAGCCGGGCTGAAAATGTTCCAGTTGCGCGTCAGTGTCCGTTTGGAAAATTCAATTTCATCGAACATCTGTTTGTAAAGCACACGGAGCTTTTCTTTCTTAATCTCTTTAGCCGACTCTGCTTTAAGTTTTGGATTACCCAATAAATCAATAACCTCATTTACGCATTTCTTGACAGAATCAAGCGGAATGCCTGCACAAACAGGAAAAGAAAATATTAAAACCGCCAGTATGGTCAATAATCCCGCCAATTGTTTTTTCATTCTTTAATCCTCCCGGAACAATTTTACTGTTTTTTTACATCACCAAAAGCGTATTTGCTGATTAAACCTTCTATATCCAACGGTGCCTGGGTTTCCACTATTGTCCCATTTGCCTCAATTAGAGAACCTCCGCCACCCAAATCAATGCTGACATATTTATCACCCATCAGTCCCTCTGTCTTAATGGAGGCGATGGCATCATCATAAATCTTTACCCCTTTTTTTATCCTCATTTTCACAACCGCTTTCTGACTTTCCTGGTCCATGGTTATTTTTTTCACTTTTCCCACTTCAATACCCAGCGCCTTTACGGAACTGTCAATTCTCAGGCCGGTTACAGAAAGGAATTTAGCTTCTATCGGATAAGAATCGTCTTCCAGAAAAGAAACATTGCCGAGTTTAACGGTCATATATCCTATACAGAGAAGTCCCAGAAAGACAAAAATTCCAACTACGGCTTCCATCTTATATTTCTTCATTTGTTCACTCCTTTACGGCGCATCTTAGCCGCCCAATTTCCTTTTGATTAGATTTGGCCAACTTTATAACTGAATCTATTCCGGCAACGGGCTTCCCTTCTGCAATTCCCGCCCTTATGGAAAAGTCAACGCTCTTTTTCAAATGCACGCCTCTTTTAGTTTTACCCTCTATATCACTGATTCCACTTTTCTGGAAATCTTCGATAAATTCTTTTAAAATATTCTCTGCCTCAACAAGATTGGAAAAGGGAAGTACCGTGACAAATTCATCAGCCTTACGGCGGGTAGAAAAACCTCCAATAGCTCCAAAATGCTTATCAATGTAAATTCCAATTGAATGGATTCTTTCCTGTGCCGCGTCGTAACCTATGCGAGAAATAATCGAACCCATATCCGACAAATCAAAAACTGCGACACAATATCTTTCTTCCGGCTTTTTATGTTGCAGCTGAGTACGATGCAAAATTTTGAACTGCCGCCTGGAATAAAGACCGGTTAATTCTTTCTGCAACCCTTCGAGACTTCGGATAACCTCATCATTAAAGGGATGATTAAAATTCGCCAGTTCTTCAGGCGTTCCCTGAAAAACTATTGTTTTATCATAGAGTGCGAGAATCCGGTTGGAAATGAAATACACATCCGGAATCTCATGACTGACTATTATTGCCGTAAAATTGAATTTCTTTTGATACTGGGCAATCATACTCAGAATCGCGTTTTTCCGGACAGGATCCTGACCGGTGGTAGGCTCATCAAATAACACCACCTGTGGATCTGTGATTAAAGCGCGTGCCAGTGCCGCTCTTTTTTGCATACCTCCGGATAACTCCGATGGGTATTTATCCGCGGCTTCGGTCAATTCTGTCTGTTCGATTCTGGCCATTACCCGCTCGTGTATTTCGGCTTTTTTCATATTCGTCTTTTCCACAAGGGGCAACGCGATATTGTCATAAACAGTCATGGAACTGAATAGTGCGTTACTTTGAAACATATAACTGATTTTTGACATCGATTCGACCAATTCGGCCTTATTCATATTATTTATGAGTTTTCCACGAAGAAAGATTTTCCCCTCATCAGGTTTGAGTAAACCAATAATGTGTTTGAGCAATACGCTTTTGCCCGCACCACTCAGGCCAATAATTGTGGTAACTTCTCCTTCGTATATTTCTAAATTCACATTTTCCAGAACAGTTTGCTCCCCAAAGCGCTTAGTAACATTTTTAAATTCAACAAGAGGTATGTTCATATTTTCTCTAAACCATAAGAAGTGAAGTCACCACATAATCTAAAACAAGAATCAACACACAGGAGATAACAACGGCAGAGGTAGTGGCAAGACCAACTGCCTTGGCTCCTTTGCTATCATCACGCATGTGCACAAAATATCCCTGATAACAACAAACGGTAGCAACGATTATCGCGAATACTATTGCTTTAACAAGCCCGTCCGTAATGTCTTTCATATCAACATAGGCCTCAATACTATGAATATATACACCACCACTAACACCCATGAGAACCACGCCGCTGATATACCCACCGATAATGCCAATAATATCAAACACGGTGGTCAGCAAAGGAAAGCTTATAATCGAAGCTGTTATTTTAGGAGTTACAAGATATCGAAAAGGATCAATACGCATGGTCACCAAAGCATCAATCTGTTCGGAAATGCGCTGAATGCCTATTTCGGCCGTTATGGCGGATCCTGCTCTGGCCGTAATCATAATAGCCGTAAGAACCGGCCCCAATTCCCTGATCAGAGAAAGTGCCACCAATGTTCCCAGAGATCCCTGCGCACTGAATTTTACAAGAGCGTGATATGATTGCAATCCTAAAACCATACCGGTAAACAAACTGACCAGTATGATAATCGTCGTGGACCGTGCCCCGACATAATAAATCTGCTGAATGACCTTGGAAAATTGCTTCGGATGAAATGTTTTCAGCAAAGCTATTATCAGAAAAATAGCGGCTGATCCCATATTGTTAATCCAGCTTATTACCTTTCGACCGATAATAGCAAACGGCATTGCTATTAAAAGACCAAAACTTTTCTTACCTTCAGAATCGTTCCACTTGTACTCATCAAACGCCATTAAACAAGTTTTCCCTTAAATTTTTTTAAAATTTTATTCGGAGAGAGAAGTTTACATATTTATTGAATTTCGTCAATCGTTTCCTAAAATACTTCTGCTAAAAATTCCTTTGTAATTTTAGCGATTTCTCTAGGTTTTTGCATGGGAATTAAATGCCCTGTTTCTGACACCGACATGTATTTTCCATAACTTAGCAAAGATACTGCCCTGGGCAAGTCAATAAATTCCTTGTTGGCACTTTTTTCCCCTTCCACAACAAGGACAGGACAGTCCAACTTCTTCAGTAAAGGCCAGGGATTGGTGCTCTTTCCTCCCATGAACAGCGCTGCTTCATTTCTCGGGGCGCAGGCAAGCTTTAATTCCCCTCCTGCCTTTTTTTCCATGCCGTATTTAAGATAAAATTGAAGCATCTGTTCATCCCAGCCGGCAAAGAGGGATTTTGATTTCAGATATGCCAAAGCCTCGTCTTCATCCTTCCAGCTGTTTTTTCTTTTTATCGATTGAGAAGCCAGCGGATGATCCTTGAGTTTTATATCCATTGAATA
Organism: Syntrophaceae bacterium; assembly: GCA_016927935.1. Lineage (GTDB taxonomy): Bacteria > Desulfobacterota > Syntrophia > Syntrophales > Smithellaceae > Smithella. The sequence continues at coordinate 22,149 of JAFGLS010000164.1, read as the reverse complement.
AAATTCCTCCGGTAGAAAAATTGGTTCAATCAGAATAATGCCGCGAGGTTGCATTTCAAACAAACCAGCAGCAATGGTAAGCACCGTAGCGCCCATCGAATGTCCTACAGCCAGATTATTGCTGATATTTTGCGAATTACAGAAACTGACTATATCCATGGCGATAACATCCCAGGGAAGACCTCCATGTTCCGGATCACAATCACGATAATTGCAGATGTACGGCACCCATGCCTCTTTGGATGGAGTTAAATGTTCTATTATAGGGTGCCAAAGCCATGGTAAAAAACCGGTGGCATGAGCAAAAAGAATTTGCGGAGTGTCCCCTTCATAATAAAGATAAGGCAATTGTGCGCCGCCGACATCATGAGTTTTTAGTGAAGGTATTTCTCTTGAGTTGTTGACTTGACTATCTTTTCGCGACATAGTTGAACAAAACAGAGAATAAAAAATTCATCAGAAATGTTTTTGATATACATTTCTTTTAGGGTGAAAAATATCTTAAAAAATAAATACGGCTACGGCAATCACAGTGGCAAATTTATTATCTCTGCAAATCGTGGATTGAGTAACGTTAAGCGTACGTACAATCTTGCCGCTGATTTTAAATATTTCTTTTTTCTCGTCCCAGCTTTCATCAACATTAAAATCAATTCCCAAAGTAGAGGCCAGCATTGCCGCCGCCATATCTTCCGCATAATCTCCGGCCTGCTTTTCGTTCTGACCATAGGCGTGATGCTCGCTGATATAACCATAGGATGATCTGTCAGCGGGAATGGCGCAGCCTACTGAAGCTGCCAAAAGTCTCTTGGGTTCGTTGGTGCAGCAACGGCTCATAACACAGTAAGTCAGAGCACCGGGAGTCAATTCTTTTAATCCTTGAGTTTTGGAAATAACTTTGCACCTTGGCGGAAATATGCTGGATACCTGAACCAGATTGCATTTCTCTATTCCGGCATCACGCAGGGCACGCTCAAAGGAATGCAGCTCATCTTTGTGCGTACCCACTCCCTTTGTAAAAAAGATCTTTCTCGGTACAAAATTTTCCATTTCTCTACTCCTTAGTCATTTCAGAGTGAGGAACGACATTTATTTTTCAGTCGTTTTTACTTACCTCAAACCGAACGTTTTTTTATTTTTACATCAAGGTTAAATTTCTTATTTCATAAATTATTTGTAAAATACAGTAAATTTTTTATCGTTTTACCTTGCCCAAAATGTTAAAAAAGATTATAAAAGTATGTAAAATGAAATCAAGGATTTTTTCGTGAAATTAAGATATTTTTATTTTTCTTTAATATTTCTTTTGTTCTCCTGCTGCCCAAAATTACCCGAGCTGATAAAAGATGAGACGGATTTGCGTCAGGATCACTCTTTTTACATAACTGATATCTTCAGGGAAAAACTTCTTCTATCCACCGAAGAACAGGCAAAAATGGACGAAGACTACAATAAAATGTACTTCTCTGTCTGGCATAACCTCAAACCTGCTCACGCCTCACCTATAAACGTATCCTCCATCTTTAGCAGATTCAGTATAAGTCCCGGTTATGGCGAAAACAAAAGAAAACATTCTGCGGACTGGCTAAAAAAACTCCAGCAAAATGCTTCTTTGGAAAATTATCCCAACGCCCTACAGCCGGCGATTACAACAAGAAATACAAATCTTCGCATGCTTCCTACGCAAAGGCCTCAATTTTCCAAGCCAGATGGAAACATATCCGGCTGGCCTTTTGACAATCTGCAAATATCTTCTGTTTCTGCGAACACTCCTATTTTGCTCTGTCACAAAAGTGCTGACAAATCATGGGCATTGGTAGAAACCAGTTTTGCTTTCGGCTGGATACCGGTTGAGGATTATGCGCGTGTTGATAAAATTTTTATTAAATCATGGGAATCAGGACGTTATGCCGTTATTATCAAGGATAAAACCTCCATCTTTGATGCTGACGATAATTTTTGTCTCAGAACTTCAATCGGACAAGTTTTTCCTTTAGTTAAAGAAGCGACAGACACATTGGAAATACTCGTAGCCACAGCTGATGAAAACAATTGCGCTGTAATCAAGCGCTGCTTCCTCTCCCGTCAGATTGTTGAACCCAAACCGCTCCCCTTCAATTATGCCAATGCAGTAAAAATATCCAATGAATTAATTGACGAAACATACGGCTGGGGAGGACTCTACGGCAACCGCGATTGTTCAGCCATGACCAGAGATTTCTTCGCCCCTTTCGGCATTTGGCTGCCAAGAAATTCCACGGATCAGGCAAAAAAAGCTGGGACATACATTGATTTGCAGAACTTAGAGCCCAAACAAAAAGAAAAAATTATTTTGGAACAGGGAATTCCCTATTTAACCCTTCTCTGGTTCAGGGGGCATGTCATGCTCTATGTCGGCGAACATAACGGGCAGGCTCTCATTTTCCACAACGCCTGGGGACTAAAAATAATAGATTGTGACGGCAATGAAGGAAGGAAAATTATTGGTAAGTCACTGATTACGACTCTATACCCGGGAACGGAATTAAGCAGGCTTGATCCAGAAGGATTGTTAATAAAAAAACTTTCGGCGATGACCATATTAGTGCAAGGCAAAGAAAATCGGCAAATCAGATCGAGTCATTCGGAAAATGTCAATTAAAAAATTTACTGTGCTACTCTTGTAACACTCAAAGTTTTTCAATACTCAAGGAAATAAATTGCCTACGATAAAACAGCCGGCTACGAAGATATCCAGACATTAATCATCGCAAGGCTCGATATGAATGGTAATAACGCAATCAGAAAATTTTTCCCATATACTTTGCTTTAGTTCCTTGGTGATGTTATGCGACTCAAGCACGGTCATTTGCGGATCAACATTGATATGGAATTCTATAAATCGAATATGGCCGCCCTTACGAGTCCGCAACTGGTGATATCCGAAAATAGCTGGGTGCCGGCTGATTATATCACGGATATAATCCTCCTCTTCCAACGGCAATTTTACGTCCAATAAATCACGAATGGAACGAGATGTCAGATCATAAGCTGTTTTCAAAATAAGAAACGCTACAAAAATCGCAACAACAGAATCAATCCAATTAATGTTATGCGCGGCAAAAAATTCATGCCCTATCCAGATTATTGCCATACCGGCCATGACGCCTGCCGAAGTGTAAACATCCGTGCGTAAATGCCAGGCATCAGCCTGTAGTGCTATGGAATCAGCATCTTTGCCTATCTTAAATAATTTTTGTGAAACGATATAGTTTACAACAGAAGAAAATAACATAACGGCAACGCCCCATTCGGCATGTTTGATGTAATTAGATGAAATTAATTTTTTCAGCGCTTCAAAAATAATCCAAAAAGCCGCAATAAAAATAAGCAATGCCTCCACAAAACCGGATATATTTTCTATTTTCCCGTGGCCAAAAGGATGTTGCTTATCGGCGGGAACGCTGGATTTTTTTACGGAAAACATGGCAATAGCCGCGGCCAGCAAATCCACACCCGAATGAATTGCCTCCGATATTATTGAAACAGACCCTATCAAAATACCTATAAATAATTTGAATAAAACCAAAAAAGAATTAGAAGCAACTGACAACATTGCCACCCGCTCCTTTTTTTGCTGTATATTAGTCATAGGTCTCATATCTGAATTTTTATAAAATAATTATATCATAAAAATGAAGTTATTTCTCATTAAACGAAACTGATTGGCTTTGCAATTAGCTATTTTTGTGATACGAGACAAAACCTAAAATTTATATTTTAATTTAGTCTAACGAGATATCCTCGGGCTCATTATAGTGAAACCCAAGTTTCAGAAGCGTAGCGCACTGAAACTTGCTGGTTGAACTATCCCCGTAGCGAAGCGGAGCGGGATGCACAAAAAAATTATTCTTTCGTATTTTAAAGCATCGGAAAAAGATTGGCAGAGCTGGCGCTGGCAATTTCAAAACCGCATTACCAAAATAAACATTCTGAAAAGTTTTCTCAAAAAAAAGAGTTTGAATGAGAATATATTAAAAACCGTAACTTCTGTTTACCCGATGGCAATAACTCCTTATTATTTATCTCTTATCCAGAAAAAAAACAAAGATCCTATCCACGCTCAGTGTGTTCCCGATATCCGGGAAGTTCAATGTTCCGATGAAGCGGGAGATGATCCTCTTCAGGAAGATTCCTATATGCCGGTGCCTAAACTGGTGCGCCGCTATCCCGACCGCTGTCTGGCCATCGTTACTGAAATCTGCGCCGCTTACTGCCGGCACTGCAACCGCAAACGTTTTTGGTCTCAGAACAATCACATAAGCCTAGAAGCACGTTTAGAAAAAATGATTGGCTATCTCGCCCAATCACCGCAAATTCGAGAAGTCATTATTTCCGGAGGCGAACCTCTGGTTCTCACTGACCAAACCTTGGAAAAGATTTTGTCCTCGCTGAAAGCCATTCCCCATATTGAGGTTTTGCGCATCGGCAGTCGTGTTCCGGTGGTTATGCCCATGCGCATCACCAACGAGCTCTGTCGAATGCTCAAACGCTACCGGCCACTGTGGTTTAATACTCAGTTTAATCATCCTGTCGAAATCACCAAAGAGTCAGCACGCGCCTGCAACATGATTCAAGAAGTGGGCATACCCGTTTCCAATCAATCGGTTTTGCTCAAGAATGTTAACGATTCTTTTCCCATAATGAGAGACCTCCTTTATGGTCTGCAGAGGCTTTCCATCCGTCCCTATTATCTTTTTCACTGTGATCCTGTTGCAGGTTGTACGCACTTTCGCACCGATTCGCAAGCAGGCATAGCCATGATGGAGAAAATATGGCGGCAAAGTTCAGGGCTTTGCCTGCCGCAATACGTGATGGACATGCCCGGAAGCGTGGGCAAGATACCGCTGAATATAATGTCCGAAGCGATAAAAAATGACTTAAAAAAACATAAACATTTTTTTTTGACAAGGTCCAATAAATAGACTAGAAAATCTTCATAGCAAACGGTGTTTTTGTTACATTAATCAAGGAGAAAATTTTTTATGTTCACTGCCAGCGATTTAAGAAAAGGACTCAGAATGAAAATCGATAACGAGCCGTATGTCATAACCGAATTTAATTTCGTCAAACCGGGGAAGGGACAGGCTCTATACAGATGCAAGCTGAAAAACATGATTACAGGCAGCCAGTTTGAGCGTTCTTTTCGTTCCGTTGATACGTTTGAACCGGCGGATCTGCGGGAAAAAACAATGCAGTATCTATACAAGGAAGTCGATAAATACTGCTTTATGGACAATGAAAACTATGAGCAGATTTATCTTACGGAAGACCAGGTAAGCGACGCCAAGAATTTCATGACGGACAACATTGAAGTGGAAATCCTGCTTTTTGAAGACAGGCCTATAGGCCTCAGCCTGCCCAATTTTGTCGAGCTGATAGTTACGGAAGCCGAGCCGTGGGCGAAGGGCGATACTGTCTCCGGTTCCACAAAGCCCGTCAAAGTGCAGACCGGATATACTATTCAGGTACCAACCTTTATTACCGAAGGCGAAAAGATCCGCATCGATACCCGTACGGGAGAGTATCTAACACGCGTCAAGGGTTAGGACATTTGGCTGATTCATCATCCAACCATAATTTTTCTCTGGCACACAAGTCACAGGTTTTACAGCTGCGCGCCAGGCTGATTCAAAGCATCCGTCTTTTCTTTATCAGTAATTCATTTCTGGAAGTGGAAACTCCTTTGAGAATTCCCTCGCCCACACCGGAGGAATATATCGAAGCAATCCCTTCGGGAGACTGGTTTCTGCAGACATCGCCGGAACTTTGCATGAAGCGTCTGGTGGACGCGGGCAACGGGCGCATTTTTCAAATCTCCAAATGCTTCCGCGCCAGCGAGAGAGGCGACAAACACCTGCCGGAATTCACCATGCTGGAATGGTATGTGACCGGATTTGATTATCAACAGTTGATGGAACAGTGCGAGAACTTGATTTTCTCTGTGGCAAAGGATTTGGGTTTTACCGAAATTATCCGGCAAGATAAAAAAATAAACCTGACACCGCCCTGGGAAAGAATTACTCTGACAGAAGCATTTCTAAAATTCGCGCCGCTTTCTTTGGATGAAGCACTGGCGGAAGATAAATTTGATGAAATTTTAATTGATTACATTGAACCGCAACTCGGCATCAACAGGCCTGCTTTTGTTTATGACTATCCGGCACAACTCGCGGCATTGGCAAAATTGAAAGATGATAATCCCTCTTTCAGTGAAAGGTTTGAACTCTACATAGGAGGTCTGGAAATTGCCAACGGTTTTTCGGAACTAACCGACGCCGGCGAACAAAGAAAACGTTTTGAGAAAGTTTTGAAAAACCGTGCCCAAAAAAAATGGGCTCGCTATGCCATGCCGGAAAAATTTCTCCTGTCACTGGAAACTCTGCCATCATGCGCCGGCATCGCTCTGGGAATTGACCGGTTGGTTATGATTATAGCCGATAAAAACAGCATTGATGAAGTCGTTGCCTTTACGCCGGAAAATCTCTGATTAATATATTTCCCAAACAGATAACAAAAAAACCCGCCCCAGATTTACAGAGGCGGGTTTCTTTACTCCATTAGTTGTTAGTTGTTAATGTGTTATTACATCAAGCGCGTAGAAGCCATCTCTCGCCCATATTGCATATACCGTAATATTTGCATTTACGGTTGTGGTGGCATCAAACGCCGTTCCACTTCCATCAGCTTCTGTATTCCACTCGACAAATACATAACCGGTTCTGGTCGGATTTGTCGGCAATGCGGCTACCGTGGTTGCAGGCGCAAATACATGTTGTGCACCGACATTATTTCCACCCTGACTGTTATACGTCACTGTGTACACGAGAGGTTGCCAACACGCTTCTACCGTAATATTTGCTACAACTGGTGTATTGGCAATAAACTCTGTTCCGCCGCAGCCTGCTCCCGTCCACCAGCCGGCAAAAGTAGAACCAGTTAAAGTCGGTGCTGTCGGTAATGAGCCTACCGAAGTCGCCGGTGAGTTTACAGTTTGGAATGTTGGGTTAGGAGGAGTTGTCGCTGCCGGAGCATTGTATGTAACGGTATAAGTATAGGTTCCCGTAGCTGCAGTGGGAGCTGTATTAAAAGGAGACAACTGCACCGTCTCCACACCTACCATGAACGAACCGTCATATGCCAGCTGTCCATGGAAAGAGGTAACGGAAGAACCCAATAGTCCTAATGTTTCTATAGTTGCCTCACCTGTCGCGGTGATGTCCAGAATCTCCAGACCAGTAAGCAATAATTTCTCTATAGAGCTCATGCTATTGGACGATTCCCAATTATAAGAAAGCATCAGGTTTACACCAAAAGTCAGGTTTAATATATCTCGCAGGAAATTTACCTCAAATCTTTCAACATTAATGTCATGATATGCCCAGAAAGGAGCTGGAGCAGCACCTACAGCCAGCAGATGATTAACCGATGAGCCGGTCATTGTATCAATGGGCTGACCTGTGGGGAACTGGAAGACAATTAAATTGAATTCAGTCGGATTAGCAATATCGTCTAAATATGTTCCCACAATCGTCTTTTCATCATCGGAAAGGAATCCCTGGAAGCCAAGCAGTGACGCTGAAGTATCGGTAACAACACCATTAGCATCCACAGCAAGCGTACCAACTAGGTTTGTTGCGGTACTTCCGGCTGAATTGGCTTCCGAGTTCATTGCTATTACACCAGCCGGGTCAGTAGCTCCAAATCCATACCTCCACTCATTCGTGGCACCGGCAGTCAGACTATGGAAAACAAAACTCTTGCTCTGCACATCAAGCGGGTTATAATGCGTAGTTACTCCCGTCGCTATTGCCGGATCAATGTCGTCTTTCTGCACAACCATCAACTGATAACTCGCACCGGATGTGCCGGTTCCCGCCATTAAATTCTTGCTGGAATTCATCGTCATGTGATTCCCCGCTTCCGGAGCATAGGCGCCTCCCAGCGTGATTATGCCATCAGCATCCATCGTAAATATCAATTCAAAATCTAATGGGCAACCTACAGTTCCATCGCTGTCTTCGTAAGCTAGACAGGTTGCCGCACCATTGTTTGCAGCAGGAATTTGAACTCTGGCACGCATAATCTGGTTATTGGCGCCCGCCCTGAGCATATTGATGCGCCATACCCCCTGAAGATCAGCTTGGCTAAACAGACTTACTGCTGTTGCCGTAAAATTTTGATTTGGTATATCTACCAAACCTACCTGGATGGCCCTGTTGACAGGATTGAATGTATAACCCTTCTTGGCCGGCGTTAAAACTATAGTGTAGTTTTCAATAAGCGCCGCGGGAAGACTAAATGAGTAAGTTCCGTCTTCTCTGGTCATCACCAGGCTGTACCTGTCGCTGGAAAACGAGCCCTCAAACACATTGAGATTCAATATTTCCAGACGTAACAGCGCTGATATTGCCACTCCTTCCACTGGCGTACCGCCCGCTGTTGTTACAGTACCAGAAATTGTGATAAATAATTCCTGTTGATTTTGTGGAGCATTGTCGTCGTCATCATCATCGCTACAACCGGCGACTATCAAAAACATCAACATGATAAAATACAACCCAAATTGCGTTAAAATCCTTTTTCTTTTCATAGGTCCCCCTTATTAATATGATTACGTTTTTTATAAAGTAATTTATAGTTATTTTAGTCTCTACTATCATTTTAAAAAAAAAACAAGAAGTTTTTTTTAATTAAAAAGATATGTTGACAAGGCGGGTTTTTTCCTTTAGCTTACCCTACACTACAAATTACTTACCGGAGAATAATAAAGTGAAAGACCTCGGATCTTTAGACTTAAGCGGCAATTTTAATGGCAGTCTTTTGAATATGATTATGGATGCCGGGCTAATGGTTAAATTCGTCCTGCTGATACTTTTTATTTTTTCTGTTGTTTCCTGGGCAATTATTTTTATCAAATACCGCTATTACCGCAAAATTCAAAAGGAAAATGAAGCTTTCAACGATGACTATCTGCGAAGCTCAAAGCTTTCCGATATTTTACCGGCGGCAAAAAAATACTCTTTTTCCACAACTGCGGAAGTTTTTCGCGTAGGTTACGCGGAACTAACACAAACAAGCAAGTCTGTTGGAGAAGTATCACAGGAACGAGATGAAATCAATCTGTCCTCCCTGGATAATTTGGAACGTTCAATGCACAAAGCCAGTTCTACGGAAATGACCAAGTTGGAAAGCGCGCTGGGCTTTCTGGCAACAACCGGCTCGGCAAGTCCCTTTATCGGCTTATTCGGCACGGTCTGGGGTATTATGGATACATTTAAGGGGATCGGTGCACGCGGTACGGCTACTCTTGCTGTCGTTGCCCCCGGCATTTCCGAAGCACTGATTGCTACCGCGGCCGGACTGGCTGCGGCCATACCGGCGGTTATTTTCTACAATTACTTTTTGAACCAGTCAAAAGACATGGTTCAGGAAATGGAAAACTTCGCTTCCGAATTTCTAAACATTGTGGACCGTCATTTACGTAAATAAAAAACCAATGTAGGTTGTTATGCGCGTTTTACGCAAAAGAAGCCATCCCAGCAAACCTTTGGCGGAAATTAACGTTACGCCTTTGGTTGATGTCATGCTTGTGTTGCTTATTATATTCATGGTCACAGCGCCCATGCTTTCCATGGGTATTGACGTTAACCTGCCGCGGGTCAAAGCAAAAAGCGTTGATGTCGCAGAAGAAAAACTTGTATTGACAATCAATGAAGCAAAAGAAATATACCTTAACAAAACCATGATACCGCTGGGAGAATTAAATCCCAAGCTGGAAGCTATATTTTCCAACAGAATAGACCGTGAAATTTTTCTCCGCGCTGATAAAAATGTTCCTTATGGGTTCGTTGTGGAAGTCATGTCAGAAGTGCGGAAAGCCGGAGTTGATAAACTCGGAATGATCACGGAACCGCCCGAGGAGACACAATGATATCCCTGGCGCCGGTGAGTCACTACCGCGGCAATAACGACAACTTCCCTAAATTTATCTTTTTTTCTCTGATAATTCATTTAATTGTTGTTACTGTTATTCTTGTTTCCATACCCACAACTTCACGTCATTTAACGTTCGGGACCGCATATTCTGTCCGGCTTGTAGGTTCTGAAGCAGTCATGCGGTCCGGTAATTCATCATCGCTTAACGGCATATTGGAATCAAAGAAATCGTTCGATTCCATAATAATAAAAAAGAAGATAAACAGTATTTATTCCACACCTATGAAAACTCAAAAAACAGCCAAACTAAATATCGAAAAAGCTGTCAGTGCCATCCGTCAGAAAGAAAATGCCGGATCGCAAATCAACAATACTGCCTCTGTTTCCAGTATATCGAGCATGTCGGATGCCGATGTAAATGTGCAGACTAATGAATATATCGGAGCTGTGTGGTCAAGGGTCAAACAAAACTGGACAATTCCGCAATCTCTGCTGCCGGAAAAAAATATCACAACGATTGTTGAAGTTAAGATTGCGCGTAGTGGCGCTTTGCAGTATGCTAATTTTGAACAACGTTCCGGTAACCGTTATTTTGACGATTCCGCTCTTCGGGCGGTTAAAAAATCAAGTCCGTTTCCTCCGCTTCCTTACTGGGTCAGAGACAACAGTATTGAAATCGGTATACGCTTTCATTCTTCGGAACTGCGCTGATAATTTTGCTTTACCGGAAGGATATTTATGCTCACAAGAAAGGATTTTCAAACTTTGAAGAAAAAATGCTTTTTAATTTTATCTTTTACATTGTTTTTCTATACGTCGGTTACTTTAAACAACAGTGCCGCAGCAAAAATATACGTTGATATAGATTCTCCCTTTTTCAAATCTATTCCCATCGCGATTTGTGATCTTAACAACATGTCACTAAGCCCTACAAAGCAGGTTAATTGGGGAAGTACCGTGTCTGAAGGTATCAAAAAAGATCTTTCTTTGACGGGTATATTCAATATCTTAAGCAAAAAAAGCTTTTTAGAAGACAAGGATTCCATCACCGCTGTAGCTGTTGGAAAAATTCGCTTCCCCGATTGGACAGCAATAGGCGCGGATTATCTACTCAAGGGAAATTTAATTCGCAATGATCAGGAAATAATAGCGGATGCCTATCTTTTTGACGTTATCCGTGGTGAGCTTATTTTTAATAAGAAATACCGTGCGGCAGCCGACAAGATAAAGGATATTTCCCGGGCAATAGCTTCCGATATCATGCTTGTGCTTATCAATGACGCTGGAGACTTCCATACAAAAATCGCATTTGTGTTTAAGAAGGGCCTCAAATCCGATATTTATTCCGTCAGCTACGATGGTTCCGATATAAAGAACATTACAAATCACCAATCAATTTTAATGGCGCCCTGCTGGTCACCCGATGGAAACTGGCTGGCCTTTACATCTTTTAAACGCGGACGCCCGGAAATTTATCTTCGTAATTTAAAAAACGGCACGGAAAAAAGGATTGCTTCTTTTGCAGGATTAAATTTATGCGGATCTTTTTCCCCCGATGGAAGAAAACTTTTGTTGACTTTAAGCAAGGATGGCAATGAAGAAATATATACAGTAGAAATGAACACGTGGAAACTCCAGCGTCTTACAAATAACTATGCAATAGACGTTTCTCCTTCATGGTCACCCGATGGTAAAAAGATAGTATTCGTTTCCAATCGTTCCGGATCACCACAAATTTATACAATGGATAACGACGGCAATAACGTCAAAAGAATAACTTACAGAGGTAATTATAATTCTTCTCCTTCCTGGTCGCCGCGCGGTGACCGTATAGTGTATGAAGGTTTAGTAAACAATAAATATCAAATTTTTTCCATTGATGCGGAAGGAAATAATCCAATGCAACTGACTTTTGAATCCGCCAACAATGAGTCGCCATCATGGTCACCTTCAGGACGGCAAATTGTTTATGTATCGCGAAAAAGTTCAAAAAGTAGAATATTGATAATGAATTCCAACGGGTCAAACCAAAGGGTTCTTTATGAACAATACAATAAACTGGCTATGCCATCGTGGTCGGAGCGATTTAAATAAGCGCATTTATAGTTGAAAGTGGTTGTTATTTTCTTTTCTTTGCTGTATAAAAGCAAATTATTAGCGAGATTAAGGGGAAAAAATACGGGAAAAAGAGATTTTTTATTAACTTAAGAAAGGAGCAATAATAATGAAAATCTATATAAATTTAAGAGGAATTTTTGTAGTTCTTATATTAGGCATACTGATTTTTACCGGCTGTGCCGAGAAAAAAGCGGTGGTCACCAGTGACGCTGGACCAGGGCAGGAAATGGCATCCACGGCTACAACCGATCAACAGAGCGCAATGGCCTCTGAAGAAACACCTACACAGGACACATCCACAGAAAAGTCTGTTGATTTGGAAAAAATGGCCCGAATGAGATCCCCGGTCAGCGATATAAATTTTGATTTTGACAGTTCCAGCATCCGTCCCGACGCCCGTGAAATTCTCAGAACTAATGCCAATTATTTCATGAGGCACAGAATATCATCAATAATCATTGAAGGACATTGCGATGAAAGAGGAACTGCTGAATACAACATGGCTCTGGGAGAAAGGCGTGCTCAAGAAACAAAAAAATACCTTATTAATTTAGGAATAAAAGAATCAATTATGAGAACTGTCAGCTTTGGCGAAGAGAATCCTTTCGATCCGGCCTCTAATGAAGAAGCTTGGGCAAAAAACAGAAGATCTCACTTTGCGGTGAATCCATAATAATCAGGTGAGGTGAAAAGATTGACAAAATATACTTATATTATTTTATTTCTTACATTATTTTATCTTTCAGGATGTGCCACCACAGGAGATTTGAAAGCACTTCGGTCAGAACTTAATCAGAGAACGGATGAAAAAATAGCATCCATATATGCCGAGCTAAATGAAATAAAGAAAAATACCGCAGCTATGGATTCCATGCGAAAAGGACAGGCCAACACAGTGGCTGACCTTTCCGATCTGAGGGAAAATCTCCAACAATTGCGCGGGCAGGTGGAAACACTGAAGAAAGATGCGACTCTCAGTTCCAAAAAAGACGAGCAACTCCTTGATAACATTATTCTTAGAATAAACTTTATTGAAAACTTTTTGGAAATAGGCAATAAAAATTCTTCCGATGCTTCAGATAAAACAGGCAAATCAAACGGTGTTTCCGCCTCAGCAAAAGATTCTGCGATAAAACAGGACAAGGAAAAAGCATACTCGGCTGCTTATCAGACTTTTCAGGAAGGTTTTTATTCAAAGGCAAGAACAGAATTCCAAAACTTTCTGGCTGCCTATCCTGACAACGAATATTCGGATAACGCCCAATTTTGGATAGGCGAATGTTATTTTTTTGAAAAAAAATACGAGTCCGCCATATTAGAATACGAAAAAGTTACAAAAAATTACCCGAACGGCAACAAAGTTCCTTATGCCCTGCTGAAACAGGGCCTTTCCTTTCTGAAACTTGGAGACAAAATCTCCGCCAAGTTACTTTTACAAGAAGTAATTAAAAATTATCCGAATACCAGCCAGGCGCGCATCGCTCGTTCCAATCTGCAGGAAATCAAATAATTTTTTCATAAAACAATTAAAATTACTCCAAAATAATTTCTTTTACATCGTCCGGAATTGTCAAATCAAAAACCGACAAATCCTTTGCTTTTTCAATTTTAATATCAGAATACCTTACCGATAGCGAAGTTGTTTCATTAGTAATATTTATTGTAATTTTCTCCGGAAAATTACGATGATCATTATTGTAACTATATTTTACATTGTATAATTCTTCTCCCCCCTCATCCTTACGAACCAGTTTAAGCAATTTGTTATTTTCCCCAACCCAGACGATTTGTGAAGCTCCCGATGAAGAGTTCATTTCCACGACCAAATAATTATTTTCCCGGTGTGCCTGATACAAAATATTACTTTCTTTAAACAAAGGATAAGTTCCGGTAAAAATCATTATCATATCTTCAATTTCTATAGGCCAGGGCAGAAACTTTTCCAGATTAGAAATCGTTGGCTGTCCACTGTAAGCTTCTCCTTTTGAAGGAATAAATATTTTCAATATTTCAGGGGAAGCTGTAAGAAAAAAATCAGGCACTCCAATAACGGGAAGTAATTCCAGGCGTAAATACGAAGGTCTTTTTAAGGTCAAGGCAGCTTTTAGCGGGTAAAAACTTTTAGTTGTAAATACGTTTATCTGAGCTAAGGCGCTGAAAATGTCATCTTCACCGATAAAACTATAAGCTGATGCTTTAAATTCCCCGGTTGAAAATCCGGAGTCAACTATCGTCGTTTTTTTGAAACTGCAGGAAAGTAAAGGCAGTAAAAATAAAAAAATTCCGATAAGACGGAATTTTTTTTTGTAATGAGTAAAAGAAACATACGGCGTTTCAATATCATGCTTTTTCATCGTTTATTCTTCATCAAATCTTCGAGCTTTTTTTGCAAAGAAACTTTTTTAGGATCAATCTTTAATGCACGTTCATACATTTCGGTGGCTGCCTTAATTTTGTTTTGTTTTACGTAAAGATCCCCCATATGTTCGATTATTTCGACCTCTTCAGGCAAAAGTTTCAAAGCCTCATTCAAATATTTTTCTGCGTTGCTCAATTCACTTTTTTTGAAATAAACCCAGCCCAGACTATCCAGTAAATAACCATTTTCTTTTTTAATTTCCAACGCCTTGATAATCATTTTTTCCGCTTCGTCAAGATTCACTCCCCGCTCAGCGTAACTATACCCTATAAAATTAAGAGTCTCAGCATTTTGGGGATCAATTTCTAAAATTTTTTTCATTACATTAATGCTTTCTTTAAAACGATTTGTTTTGTCATAAAGCACACCCAAAGCATAATACAGATCTGTATTTTGTGGAGCTGTTTTTAGCCCTTCTTTTAATATATTCTCAGAGGAAGTGTTATCACCTGCTTCTTCATAAAGAGCAGATATAAAAAGATAGAAAGGTATCTGATCGTTTTTTTTCTTAATAGATTTCCTTATTAAAGCAATTGCTTTAGTGATTTTACCTTCATCTTTTAAAAGCACTGCGGCGCGAATTTGCGAACTTACATACAACTCAGAGGAGACCGCAATACGGCTGTATTCTTCTATGGCCAGTGAGATATCCTTTTTTTGCTCGTAAGTTGCCGCCAGTAAATAACGAACCTTGTCATCTGTAATATTTTTCTGCAGAATTGCAGAAAATTCCGCCACCGCCAGGTCAAATTTGTTCATATCGAAATATAATAATCCCAGCGCTATTTTTATATCCCGATTATCCGGATCAATTTTCAAAACTTCCTGAAATTCTTTCTGTGCTTCTTTATATTTTTTCTTTTTAATTAAAAGTTCACCTGTTCTGACCCTTAAATTCAGCCGCGAGGGATTAATTGCCAGATAATTGCGATATATTTCAATCGCTTTATCCAGTTTCTCTTGCTTTTCGTAAAGAGCGGCCAAATCATACAAAGCCATTTCAAAATAAGGATTTAAAGACATAGCTCTTTTAAACATCTTTTCCGCATCTTCAAACTTTTTCATCTTTTCCAGTACTTTACCATAGTAATAAATACCGATAATATTGTCAGAATCTAATTTCAGTATTTTCCTGAAAGTTTCCTCCGCTTTACCATACCTTTTTTCTTCAGCATAAATAATTCCCAAGTAGAGATGGGCGACAAGATTTTTAGGATCAAGTTCAATTACTTTTTTATGTTCACTTATTGCTTTTGAATATTCGTGGCCATTTAGATACAAACCTCCCATGATTAAATGAAGTTCTACATTATTTGGATCTTCCAACAGCGTTTTTTCCCCTTGAGAAATCGCACTGTCAAAATCGCCCTGTTGAGCATAAAGAGAAATCAGTTCCATAGCAAGATAAGTAGATTTAGGATCAATAACAAACGCCTGTTTTAATTCATCGATCGCCTGCTCAAGCTTTCCTTCATGCCGCAAAAGAACACTCAGAAAATAATGATAAGTCGCTCCTGTTTGAACTTTATCAACTGAAGAAGAAACATCATTTACCTGCAAACTACTGCAGCCGGAAAGATTTACCAAGGTTAAAATAATTATAATCATTAAACAGGTGATGTTTCTTTTCATATTATCTATCTGCCTTGTTCTGGATATTTATCACTTATTAATAATTAAGATTTCTTTTGGGAATTTCTTGCTTCTTTAATTATCCGAGATGCCGGAACAATTGATATACCTTTTGCACGCATAACTTCAACCGCATCCTTGAGCGCTCGAACAGTTTCAGGATAGGGATGACCTATAATTATTACCGGTGAATCATCATTGCTTTTGGTAACGTTGATCAAGTTATCATAAATTTCATTATAATTACGATTGTTATCAATAAATATTTTTCTTTCAGCTATATTTAAACCTGTTTTTTTTGCAATCGATAAAGCCTTTGTATCAGGTGATGTGCGCGAATCAACAAAAAACATATTTCTCTTTTTAAGTTCCTTAAAAACCAATGAAAGCTTTTGTTCATCATTCATGAATTTTGAACCCATATGGTTACTAACTCCGACAATATAAGGAACAGCGTAAATATCATTTTTTAATTGAAACAGAAGTTCCTCATTATTCATATCCGTAAATAAAGCCCCTTCTCCCGGCTTTTCCTGCGGATAAGAAACCGGTTCCATAGGCAGGTGTAAAAGAATTTCTTTTTTCGCTTTATGAAGCATTTTCGCAGCTTCGCGCGAATATTTTTGAAAAGGTAAAACAGAAAATGTCAAATTGGCATCAATTTTCATTAATGCTTTAGCCGCATTTAAGTCATAACCTATGTCATCAATAATAATGGCTACTTCCCGCAAGGAAATTGGTTTGGATGGCAAAGACTTGAACTTTTTGATTTTACGCGCAACCGTTTTTTTAGTTATTTTTTCAGGTCTTTTTATTTCAGGCTTTTCTTCTTGAAACTGCAACACATAAATAATACCAGCTACTGATAATATTATTAAAATTATAATTGTTGCCGTAAAAAGTTTTTTAAATAACTTCATGGCTTAATTGATTATTTGTCCAAACTTTAATTCAAATCAATTTTTTCTTCATAATATTCCAACTCTTCAGAATATTAACAGCAGTTTTCAGTTGATTGTCATTATTCAAACCAAAGGAATCTTTAGTTTGTTTACCTTTGTTTTCATCAACCTTTGTTCCATCCTCTTTTTGGGGTTTTATATGTCCTTGGAGGTCTTTTTCTCTGAGGTTATCTTCTTTATCCATAATACTTTCAGTATCTTCCGACGATTTGACAAAAGGAACTATAATGTCAGGCGTAATACCTTCAGCTTGAATTGATCGTCCATTCGGCGTGTAATAACGTGCTGTCGTCAGTTTGAGAGCGGAACCATCTTCAAGAGGAATGATTGTCTGTACCGAAGCTTTGCCAAATGTCTGTGCTCCAACTATTAAAGCTCTGTCATTATCCTGCAATGCTCCGGCAACAATTTCCGCGGCACTCGCAGTACCCTCGTTTACCAATACAATCATGGGACAATTAATTTCATTATTGTCATTTTTAGCCTCTGATTTTGTCTCCATTGCTTTAACTCTTCCCCGTGTTGAAACAATAACACCTGATTTTAGAAATACATCAGACACATCAATCGCTTGCGTTAACAATCCTCCAGGATCATTTCTTAAATCAATAACCAGTCCTTTCATCGGATTATTTTTTTCATCCATTTCTTTGAGTGCTCTGCGCAAATCATCGGCCGTTTTTTCCTGAAAAGCCGCTATGCGAATATAACCAATATCATCTTCAATTTTTTTATATTTGATGCTTTTGATCTGAATTATGGCACGAGTCAATGTAATATCTTTAGGCGCAGTCATGTTTTTTCTTAATATTGTAAGAGTAACCTTTGTATCTTTAGGGCCGCGGAGTTGTTTTACAGCCTCCATAATTGTTATATCCTTTGTAGGTTTACCGTCAATTCTCAAAATATAATCACCTGGTTTTAATCCGGCATTAAAAGCAGGAGTATCTTCTATCGGCGAAACTATAGTTAACACGTCTTTAATAATCATTATCTCTATGCCAATCCCCCCGAAATGTCCTTGTGTTTCCACTTCCAATTCTTTATATAAATCAGGTGTCATAAACGAACTGTGCGGATCAAGAGATCTGATCATTCCATTAATCGCCCCCTGCATCAATTTTGTTGTATCAACCTCATCAACATAGTTTTTTCTGACCATGTCCAGAACTTCACTGAATGTTTTAATATCCTTGTAAAAATTTTTATCCTTTGCGAAAACATTATCATCATTACGAAGTCCCAAAAGGATAAATGACCCAATACAAATAACTGCCAGCAAACAAACCTTTATTGATATTTTTTTCATCATATCCCTCGCAATATTAAACATGTATTTGTGCTACTTATACCACTTTCTCTAATATTTATCATTTTTTTGATAAAAATTATCCAAAAACTTTGAATTTTTTCCTATAGAGAGGGGCAATGTTTACTACTCAATCATCCATGTGGTGCCATTGGCGGAATCTTCAAGGATAATATGCAGTTGTTCCAATTTTTTTCTTATGGTATCGGCTCTTGCCCAATCCTTAATCTGTCGGGCAGATTGCCTCTGCTTGACTAAAATCTCAATTTCATCAATATTAAGACCTCTTTTGCGTAACTCTTTTTCCTTATCAAAAATAAAAAATTGATCGGCATCGCTCCGAAAAATCCCCAACACTCTTCCAAAATACTCAAATACCTTATTTCCCTCTGCCAATATTTCTGCTTTATCGGATGCAGGTATGTTTTTTTCTTCAACAATAAAATTGTTCACCAGTCTTACCATATCAAAAACATAACCCAAAGCCTGGGCCGTGTTAAAATCGTCATCCATTGCTTCATTAAATTTCTCAGTCAATTTTTTAAACTTGTTTACATAGATTTCTGCCCGTGCTGCGCTTTTTTTCGTAATCACACCGGTCTCTGTAGACAATTTTATCTGAATTTCTTTCAAAAGCTGCAATGTTCGGTAACACCTTATCAAACCCGCCCTTGCTTCTTTAAGCGAATCATCCGAATAATCAACAGGACTGCGATAATGGCTTTGCAATATAAAAAGACGTAAAATCTCCGGATGATAATTTTTTAAGATTTCTCGGACGGGAAATATATTGCCCAGAGATTTGGACATTTTTTCAGAATTTATTTTTACAAAACCGTTATGCATCCAGTAATTGGCCAAAGGCTTACCTGTGGCCGCAACTGATTGAGCAAGTTCATTTTCATGATGCGGGAAAATTAAATCCTCGCCGCCGCCATGAATATCAAATGTTTCCCCCAGATAACGCTGGCTCATGGCGGAACACTCTATATGCCAACCGGGACGGCCTTTCCCCCAGGGACTTTCCCAGAAAGGCTCGTCTTCCTTGCTTTTTTTCCAGAGTGTAAAATCCAGAGGATTCTTTTTTTTATCATTAACATCAACGCGCGCTCCGGCGATCATTTCTTCCAAATTGCGTCCGGACAAAACACCGTACTGTTTGTAATCATTTATGGAAAAATACACATCTCCTTCAACACAATAAGCATATCCCTTTTTTTCCAGGTTTTGGATAAGAGAAATCATTTCTGCCATGTGCTTTGTGGCTCTTGGAATTACTGTGGGAGTCTGAACTCCCAATATCTCCATATCCTCATCGTGTGCCTTAATGTAGCGTTCCGATATTTCTATAATGCTGACCCCTTCTTTATTGGCACGTTCAATAATCTTATCATCAATATCGGTGAAATTTTTCACATAAGTGACCTCATATCCTCTTGCTTGCAGGTATCTGACTACAACATCAAAGACAATAGCTGCGCGGGCATGCCCGATGTGGCAGATATCGTAAGCTGTAATTCCGCAGACATAAATACCGACAGCGCCTTCTTTTATCGGCTGGAAGTTTTCTTTTTTTCTTGTCGCTGTATTGAATATTTTCTGAGACATCTTTTGTCCGTTTTGATCAGGGATAAAGCGGCGCTGTATGCAAACCGGTGTTTTCTTCAAAGCCGCAGATAATATTCATATTCTGCACAGCCTGTCCTGCGGCGCCTTTTACTAAATTATCAATTGCCGCCATTATAATCACTCTTTTCGTCCGCAAATCAACAACCAATCCGATATCGCAATAATTAGACCCGCAAACGGAAGAAATATTCGGATAAACATCTTGAGGACAAATCCGGACAAATTTTTCATCTGCGTAAAAAGAGCTGTACAAAAAATGAAGCTCACCCAAAGAAACATCTTTTTTCAGTTTTGCGTAAATCGTGCTGAGAATTCCTCTTTTCACCGGCAACAAATGGGGAGTAAAAGTAATGGCGAATTTCTTGCCGGCCAGAGTATTCAACTCCTGCTCAATTTCCGGAAGATGCCGATGCTTTCCCACTTTATATGCTTTAAATCCGCCGTCAACCTCACAAAAAAGAGAGCCTACCAACGGTTCCCGCCCCGCACCACTTACGCTTGAGGCTGAATCAGCGATAATAGTGGATACATCCAAAAGTTTCTTTTTCAGCACAGGCGCAAGACCCAAGATAATACCTGTCGGATAGCAACCGGGATTGGCTACGAGTTTCGTTTTCTTGATTTTTGCCCTGTAAAGCTCAGGAATTCCGTAAACAGCATCTTTGACAAATTTAAAACTCGAGTGTTTCCCATACCAAGCCTCATAAATTTTGATATCCCGCAAACGGTAGTCAGCACTCAAATCAACAACTATCTTTCCGGCTTTGATAAATTCCGGGGCAATCCCCATGGAAACACCATGAGGAAGCGCCAGAAAAACAATATCACAGACATTGCTGATTTCCGTCGGTGTGGCATTTTGATATTTTAGAGAAGTTAAGCCCTGCAGGGCAGGGAACACTTCGGACACCGCCTGACCCGTAAATCGTCTTGATGTAACCGCAACCAATTTAACATGGGGGTGTCCCGATAAAATTCTGGTCAGTTCCTGCCCTGTATATCCGCTGGCTCCGAATATTGCCGCTTTAATCATAAAAATCTCCTAAAAAAAAGGGAGGCCAGAAGCCCCCCTGTTGGAATTTATCGCTTGGAGAATTGGAATCTTTTCCTCGCTCCGGGCTGGCCGTATTTCTTTCGTTCTTTAACCCGGGCGTCTCTGGTTAAAAAACCCGCCTTTCTAAGTACGGATCGCAACTCGGTATCGTACTCCAAAAGTGCCTTGGAAATTCCGTGCTTCACAGCGCCTGCCTGTCCCGCTACTCCGCCGCCGCTCACATTAACGTAAAAATCAAACTGATCTTTCTTGCCCGTTACATCGAGCGGTTGCTTGATAATCATTTTCAGACTGGGCCTAGTAAAATATTCATCGAAACTTCTTTTATTAACTACAATATTACCATTGCCAGCTTTCATATAAACACGGGCGATAGCGCTTTTTCTTTTGCCTGTTGCGTAATATATTTGCTGTGTCATTATTTCTCCAATATCTTCTTATAATTACATCAATTAAATGGATAAAGTTTCCGGGCACTGAGCTTCATGAATATGGGCATTGCCTGAATAAACTTTCAGTTTTTTGAGCATCCTGCGTCCAAGATTGTTTTTGGGAAGCATTCCCTGCACAGCCATTTTAATTAATTTTTCCGGTTTTTCCGCCAGCATTTTGCCTGCGGCTGTTTCCCTTAATCCGCCCGGATAACCGGAATAAGAATAATAAATCTTATCGGTCAGTTTTTTGCCGGTAAGAACAATCTTTTCGGCATTAACCACAATAATAAAATCGCCTGTATCAACATGCGGTGTATAGATGGCCTTATGCTTTCCCCTTAAACGGCGCGCTATTTCGCTGGCGAATCTTCCCAATACCTTACCGGAAGCGTCCGCTATATACCATTTTTTATCGACCGTTTCCGCCTTAGCCATGTATGTTTTCATAACAAAACTACCATTTTATTGAAAAATTAGACCGTACTCTTTATGCAATATCGGATTGCTTGTCAAGGAAAATGTTTTTAAGTGTAAGAAGCACATGAGTTGTCCTGTTCTGTAGCACATAAACTGTCCGGTTGCTAAGTTGCCATTTGGAGGTGACCGATGCGACG